>NZ_JBEYVS010000024.1:0-128615 GCF_040644095.1 Streptomyces sp. NPDC047028 | reverse complement strand
GTAAGGCTCCCAGTAGACGACTGGGTTGATAGGCCAGATATGGAAGCACCGCAAGGTGTGGAGTTGACTGGTACTAATAGGCCGAGGGCTTGTCCATTGATGCTCGCGTTCACTGTGTATGTTCTGAGGCAACGAACGGTTGCCGGCTTTGAGTCGAACCATGAACACAACTGAAGAGTGTGCTTGTTCGCTCGAAACCATTAGGGTTTCGGTGGTCATAGCGTGAGGGAAACGCCCGGTTACATTTCGAACCCGGAAGCTAAGCCTCACAGCGCCGATGGTACTGCAGGGGGGACCCTGTGGGAGAGTAGGACACCGCCGAACAATCTTTGGGGAGGACCCCTGGTCACCAGCGTTCAGCTGGGACCAGGGGTCCTTTCGTTTTTACAATGCTTGAAGTACCGAAGACAGGAGTCGCCATGTCCACCAACTCTCCCGACGACCGACCGGAGCGCGACCAGCGGCGACGGGACAGTGGTGACCGCGGCGACCGTGGCGGGTTCCGTCGTGACGACAACCGCGGTGGCCGTGGCGGTGGTTACGGCCGCCGTGACGACCGCGACCGCGGCCCCCGCCGTGACGACCGCGGCGGCGACCGCGGTGGTTACGGCCGACGCGACGACAGCCGCGGCGGATTCGTGCGCCGTGACGACCGCCGCGATGACCGCCGTGACGACCGCGACCGGGGCGACCGCGGTGGCTTCCGGCGCGACGACCGACGTGACGACCGAGGCGGCTACGGCGACCGTGGTGGCCGCAGCGGCGGTGGCTACGGCCGCAGGGACGACCGGCGTGAGGGCGAGCGCGGCTCCCGCCCGGCGTTCCAGCGTGACGACCGGGACCGCGGTCCCCGCCGCGACGACCGCACCGGTGACCGGGGCGGCTTCCGCCGCGACGACCGGGGTGGCAACCGTCCCGCCTTCCGGAACGACGACCGCAGGGACGACCGGCGTGATGACCGCCGTGACGACCGCCGTGATGACCGCGGTGGCTTCCGGCGTGACGACCGTGGCGGCGACCGTCCGGCAGTCCGCCGTGACGACCGCCGTGATGACCGCGGTGGCTTCCGGCGTGACGACCGTGGCGGCGACCGTCCGGCATTCCGCCGTGACGACCGCCGTGATGACCGCGGTGGCTTCCGGCGTGACGACCGTGGCGGCGACCGTCCGGCAGTCCGCCGTGACGACCGCCGTGATGACCGCGGTGGCTTCCGGCGTGACGACCGTGGCGGCGACCGCCCGGCATTCCGCCGTGACGACCGGAGCGGTGACAGGCCCGCCTTCCGGCGCGATGACCGTGGCAGCGACCGCCCGCCGTTCCGCCGTGACGATCAGCGCGATGACCGTCGTGACGACCGGGGTGGCTTCCGGCGGGACGACAGCCGGGGTGAGCGTGGCGGCTTCCGAGGTGGCCGGGACGACCGTGGCGGCGAGCGCGGTGGTTTCCGTCGTGACGACCGCGGTGGTCGGCCCGGTGGTTTCCGCGGACGCGACGGACGCGATGACCGGCGTGACGACCGCCGTGACGACCGCCGCGGCGGCGGCCGGTTCCGCGACGACCGGGACCGCGGCCGTGACCGGGACCGGGACCGGGACCGGGACAGGGACCGTGAGCCCATCAAGCGGCTGCCGATCCCGGAGGACGTCACCGGCGACGAGATCGACAAGGACGTCCGGCAGGAGCTGCAGAGCCTGCCCAAGACGCTCGCGGAGGACGTCGCCCGGAACCTGGTGATGGTCGCCCGGCTCATCGACGAGGACCCCGAGGGCGCGTACGGCTACTCCAAGGTGGCCCTGCGTCTGGCGTCCCGTGTGGCCGCCGTGCGCGAGGCCGCCGGGTTCGCCGCCTACGCCAACCAGAAGTACAGCGAGGCCCTCGCCGAGTTCCGGGCCGCGCGGCGCATGACCGGCCACACCGAGCTGTGGCCCGTGATGGCCGACTGCGAGCGCGGGCTCGGCCGGCCGGAGAAGGCGCTGGACATGGCCGGCGCTCCCGAGGTGCACAAGCTGGACAAGGCCGGGCAGGTCGAGATGCGGCTCGTCGCGGCGGGTGCCCGGCGGGACATGGGGCAGCTGGACGCGGCCATCGTCACCCTGCAGAGCCCCGAGCTGGCCTCCAACTCCGTCCAGCCCTGGACGGCGCGCCTGCGGTACGCCTACGCCGATGCGCTCCTGGCCGTGGGCCGGGAGGGCGAGGCGCGGGAGTGGTTCGCCAAGGCGGTCGAGGCAGACCGTGACGGCAGCACGGACGCCTCCGACCGGCTCGCCGAGCTGGACGGCGTGGAGTTCGTCGACGCCCTCGACACGGACGACGACGCGGCCGACGGCGGGCACGACAGCGCGGCCGACAGCGTGGACAACGCTGAAGCGCGCACCGACGGCCCGGTCGACGAGCAGAGCGGCGACCAGGACGACGAGGACGACCAGGACGACCAGGACGACGAGGACGGCCAGGTCGACAAGGCCTGACCTGTCAGACGCTGCCTGAACGACGAGAGAAGGGGCGGGACCCGACGGGTCCCGCCCCTTTCGTCTTTCCGCGGCGCTCAGACCTCCAGCGCCCGCAGCACCAGCCCCGACGCCGGCTTCGGCCCGAACGACGTGGACTTGCGCGGCATCGTCACGCCCTGCCGGGCCAGGTCGCGGACGACCTCCTCGCGGACGGGGTGCATCAGCACGGCGGTACCGCCGTCGCGTTCCGCCTTCTCGACCGTCGCGGCCGTGTCGTGGATGTAGGCGATGTGGGCGGGGGAGTCCTCGGGGATGTGCCAGACGTGGTCCAGGAGCGTGGCGTGCAGGACCGTGGCGTCCAGGGAGCGCCACGCGGCCGGGCGGTCCTCCGGGATCGTGCGGGCCAGCAGGTCCGGGTCCGGATGGTCGAGCAGATGGAACGCGCCGTCGCCGGCCAGCAGGAACGCGTTGCCCGCACAGGCCGCGTCGGCGAGCGTCTCGAGCGCCTCGGGCAGCGGCACGTCCAGGCGCCGTACCCGGAACAGGCCGTTCACGGCGGCCAGCGCGTCCGCGACCGGCAGGCCGTGCAGCAGGCGGTGGATGGCGCGGACGCGGAGCGGGTAGCGGGCGGTGTCGACGAGGAGGACCAGGCCGTGGTCCCAGGGGCTGGGAGAGGGATGCTCCGCGCGGAGCTGCCGGTAGGTGGCCCAGCGGTGGTGGCCGTCGGCGATCAGGGCCTGCTCCTGGGCCAGTTCGCTCTGGATGCCGGCCAGGTCGGTGGGATCGGTGACGGCCCAGAGGCGGTGGTGGAAGCCGTCCTCGGTGGTCGTGGCCAGCAGCGGGGGGCGCTCGACGGTGCGTTCGACGATCTCGGCCGCCGAGCCGTTCCCGCGATAGGTCAGCAGCAGCGGCTCTAGATTCGCGCGCGTGGCACGCATCAGGGCGGCGCGATCGGCGACGACGGGCGGCATGACGTCCTCGTGTGGCAGCACCACGCCCTCGGCCGGCTCCGAGACCAGCAGGGTTCCGATCACGCCCCGCTGCAGCATGCCGTCGCCGTCCCGCTGTTCATACACGTACAGGCAGGGCTCCGGGTCGGCGGCCAGGATGCCCTCGGCGAGCCAGCGGCGCAGCGTGTCGGCTGCCTGTTCGTTGCGGGCCGAGGGGGTGCCGGCCTGCGGCAGGATCAGCCGGACGATGTTGTGCGGGTCGGCGGACTGGAGGTGGTGCAGGCCGTCGGGGCGTACGACGACGTCGTAGGGCGGGGACGTGACGGCGGCGAGGCTGCCGACCCGGTCGGGGTCGTAGCGAAGGCCACGGAACGGGGTGAGTTCCAGGCCTCGGCGCACCGTTGCTTCCGAGTGACCTGCTGTGTTCATCCCGGCATCGTACGTGTGTCAGTGGCGTGCGGGATGATCGGGGGAAAGGCGAGCGAACGAGGAGCGATGCGGAATGAGCCAGGGCGTCAGGACGAGGCCCGAGGGCAGTGGGCAGGCCCTGAGCGAGGCGTACGACACGGCGCTGCTCGACCTCGACGGGGTGGTGTACGCGGGCGGGCAGGCCATCGCGCACGCGGTCGACGCGCTTGCGGTGGCCCGGGACGGCGGGATGCGGCTGGCGTACGTCACCAACAACGCGCTGCGCACGCCGGACGTGGTGGCCGGGCATCTGACGGAGCTGGGGATACCGACCGGGGCCGAGGACGTCATCACCTCCGCGCAGGCCGTCGCGCGGCTGATCAGCGACCAGGTGCCGGCGGGCTCCCGGGTGCTGGTGATCGGTGGTGAGGGGCTGCGGGTCGCGTTGCGCGAGCGCGGGCTGGTGCCGGTGGAGTCGGCGGACGACGAGCCGGTGGCGGTCGTCCAGGGGTACGGCGGCCCGGATCTGACGTGGTCGCGGTTCGCGGAGGCGTCGTACGCGATCAGGCGGGGCCTGCCGTGGTTCGCCTCCAACACGGACCTGACGATTCCGAGCGGGCGCGGGATCGCGCCGGGCAACGGGGCCGCGGTGGAGGTCGTCCGGATCGCTACGGGTGCGGAGCCGCAGGTGGCGGGCAAGCCGCTGCCGCCCATGCACCGCGAGACGATTCTGCGGACGGGCGCAGAGCGGCCGCTGGTGGTCGGGGACCGGCTGGACACGGACATCGAGGGCGCGTTCAACGGCGGGGTGGACTCGCTGCTCGTCCTGACCGGCGTCACCGACGGCGCCCAGTTGCTCGCCGCGCCCCCGCAGCACCGGCCGACCTACGTGGACGCCGATCTGCGCGGCCTGCTCACCGGCCAGCCGGAGATCAGCCGAGAGGGCGACGGTTTCCGGTGCGGCGGGTGGACGGCGACGGCCGGTGCGGAGCGGCTGGAGCTGGAGCACGACGGTGAGGGCGAGGGCGCGCCGCTGGACGGGCTGAGGGCGTTGTGCGCGGCGGCGTGGACGGCGGCCGGCGAGGGGACCTGCGAGCTGAAAGGGGACGAGGCGCTGGACCGGCTCGCGCTCTGAGGTTCGCGGAGGGCTATAAGCGCAGCGCGCACCCTCTTCGGCAACAGGGGATCGAGATTGAAGCGAGGGTAGGCTAACCTAACCTCGTGTTGGTCGACAGTCCTCCGAAGCAGTGCGCGTGGACCGCCCCCGCGCCTCCGACCCGCCGGGCGGCCCGGGCCGTTGGGCTCCTGCTCTCGGTCGCGGTCCTCGCGCTCGTCGCGCTGGCGAGCATCGCGATCGGGGCGAAGGCCCTGTCCCCGGACCAGGTCTGGCACGGCCTGTTCCACGGCACGGGAACGTACGGTGACGTCGTCGTCGACGAGCGGCTGTCGCGCACCGTCCTCGGCCTGCTGGCCGGCGCCGCGCTCGGTCTGTCCGGGGCGGTGCTCCAGGCGCTCACCCGCAATCCGCTGGCCGACCCGGGGCTGCTCGGCATCAACGCCGGTGCCTCCGCCGCCGTCGTCACGGCCCTCACCTGGTTCGGCGTCACCAGCCTCAGCGGCTATGTGTGGTTCGCCTTCGCGGGTGCCGCCGCGGTCGGCGCCCTGGTGTGGTTCCTCGGCGGCAGCCGGGGCGCCACACCGGTCCGGCTGGCCCTCGCCGGCACGGCGATCAGCGCCGCCCTGTACGGCTACCTCCAGGCCGTGATGATCATGGACGACGCGGCGCTGAGCAAGATGCGCTTCTGGACGGTGGGCTCACTGGCCTCGGCGAACGACTCCACCATCATCCAGGTCCTGCCGTTCCTGGCCGGCGGCACGCTCCTCGCGCTCGCTCTGGCCCGGCCGCTGAACGCCCTCGCGATGGGCGACGACTCCGCCCGCGCCCTCGGCGCCCACCTCCACCGCACCCGCGCCCTGGCCATGCTCGCGGCGACCGTGCTGTGCGGGGCGGCGACCGCCGCCTGCGGCCCCATCGTGTTCGTCGGACTGATGGTGCCGCACGCCGTGCGCTCCTTCACCGGACCCGACCTGCGCTGGATCCTGCCGTACGCGGCCGTCCTCTCGCCCGCGCTGCTGCTCGGCGCCGACGTCCTGGGCCGGATCGTGGCCCGCCCCGCGGAACTCCAGGTCGGCATCGTCACCGCGGTCGTCGGCGGCCCGGTCTTCATCTTTCTCGTACGACGACGCAGGACGGCCCAGCTGTGAAGACCCGACACACCAGCCGCGTCCTGCGCACCCCGGGCGGGCTCTCGCTGCGCGTGGACGTCCGCGCCCTGATCGTCGTCGTGCTGCTGCTGGCCACCGCCTGTGCTGCCGGGGTGGCGCTCATCGGCACCGGCGACGCGCAGATCCCCGCCGCCGACGTCCTGCGGGCCCTGGCCGGGAACGGCACCGCCTACCAGGACTTCATCGTCAACGAGCTGCGACTGCCCCGCCTCCTGGTCGGTCTGCTGGTCGGCGCCTCGCTCGGCCTCGGCGGCGCCCTGTTCCAGTCCGTGTCCCGCAACCCGCTGGGCAGCCCGGACGTGCTCGGCCTGTCCCAGGGCTCCACGGCGGGCGCTCTCGTCGTGATCGTGCTGATGTCGGGCAGCGCCGCCCAGGTCACCGCCGGCGCCCTCGTCGGCGGCCTGGTGACCGGGCTCGCCATCTATCTGCTCGCCTGGAAACAGGGCGTGCACGGATACCGGCTGGTCCTCGTCGGCATCGGTGTCTCCGCGATCGTGACCGCCGTCAACGGTTACCTGCTCACCAAGGCCGACCTCGTGGACGCGGCCCGCGCGGTCGTCTGGATGACCGGCTCGCTGGACGGCCGTGACTGGGACCAGGTCTGGCCGCTGCTCCTGCTGTGCGCGGTCCTCGTGCCGCTGGTCCTCGGCCAGGCGCGCGCCCTGCGGACGCTGGAGATGGGCGACGACGTCGCACACGCCCTCGGAGTGCGCGTGCAGCGCGTCCGGCTGGTGCTGATGGTCTGCGCGGTGCTGCTCACCGCGGCAGCCACCGCCGCTGCCGGCCCCGTCGCCTTCGTGGCTCTCACCGCCCCCCAGCTCGCCCGCCGCCTCACGCGCTCGCCGGGCCCCAACCTGGTGCCCTCCCTCTGCCTGGGCGCCGCCCTCCTGGTCACCGCCGACTGGGCCTCCCAGTGCGCCTTCGGCGCCGGCCGGCTCCCCGTCGGCGTGGTCACCGGGGTCCTCGGCGGCTGCTACCTGCTGTGGCTGCTGGTCACCGAGCGCAGGGCCGGCCGGATATGACCGGCCACCCGCCCGTCGATGAGGCACGGGCCGGCGACAACCGGACAAACCCGAGGAGCACCGTGAACCGCCTGTCCGCCGAGAACGTCACCCTCGCCTACGACCAGCGCGTCATCGCCGAGCGACTGTCGGTGGAGATCCCCGACAACTCCTTCACCGTGATCGTCGGCCCCAACGCGTGCGGCAAGTCCACCCTGCTGCGGGCACTGTCCCGGATGCTCAGGCCGAGCCGGGGCCGGGTGCTGCTCGACGGGCAGGCCATCCAGTCGATGCCGGCCAAGAAGGTCGCGCGAACCCTCGGCCTGCTGCCGCAGTCGTCCATCGCCCCGGACGGCATCACCGTCGCCGACCTCGTCGGCAGAGGCCGCTACCCGCACCAGGGCCTGTTGCGCCAGTGGTCCGCCGAGGACGAGCGGGTCGTCCAGGAGGCCATGGCCCGGACCGGGACCGCCGAACTCGCCGGCCGCCACGTCGACGAACTGTCCGGCGGCCAGCGCCAGCGGGTGTGGATCGCCATGGCGCTCGCCCAGCAGACCGAGCTGCTGCTCCTGGACGAGCCGACCACCTACCTCGACATCCAGCACCAGATCGACGTCCTCGACCTGTGCGCCGAACTGCACGAGACCCAGGGCCGCACCCTCGTCGCCGTCCTGCACGACCTCAACCACGCCGCCCGCTACGCCACCCACCTCATCGCGCTGCGCGACGGCGAGGTGATCGCCGAGGGCGCCCCGAAGGACATCGTCACGGCCGACCTGGTCGAACGGGTCTTCGGGCTGCGCTGTCAGGTCATCGACGACCCCGAGACCGGCACCCCGCTGGTGGTCCCGGCGGCCAGGAAGACACGCGCGGACAGGGCCGCGGACAGGGTCACAGCAGCTTCCTGAGCCGGAACAGGTCCAGCAGGCTCGCCTCCAGCCGCACCCGGCCCGAGCCCCAGGCCGTCGCGAAGTTGAGGTCACCGCCGACCAGGGCCACCAGATCGTCGCCGGCCATCGCGAGCCGGATCTGCGCCTTCTCCCTCGGCACCCCCGGACGGGTGTCGTCCACCTCGATCCGGCCGCCGGTCAGCCGGCCGGCGAAGGTGACGTCCAGGTCGGTGATGTGGCAGCTCACGGAGCGGTCCATGGCTGCGGCGGCGCGGGCCTCGCCCTCGGCGCCCCGCATGTTGTCCGAAAGCTTTCCCAGCGCCGCCCGGCACTCCTCGATCGTGGCCATCGCGCACGACGGTACCGCAGCGGTTCGCGGTAGCGTCTGGGCATGAGCGAGTCCGTGTCCGGGGCCGAGCCGCCCACCGAGCCCGAGCCACAGTCCGGGCCACAGCCGGGGCCACACGCCGAAGCCGGGCCACAGCCCGGGGCCGGAGCCGAGTCCCAGCCCGAGACCGAAGCCGGGCCACAGCCCGAGGCCGGCGCCGAGCACGGCCACGACCAGTACGAGCCCGCCGCACCCGCCCCCCTGGGCGTCCCCCGCACCCCCACGGGCAACGCCGAGGTGGACGCGCGGCTGGAGCGGCTCGGTGATGCCGACCACCTCACGCCCGACGGACACATCGAGGTGTACGAGGATGTACACAGGGGGCTGCGCGACGCGCTCACCGCGCTCGACGCCCGCCCGGGACCTCCGGCGCCCCCGTCGCCGTACCCGGCGTCGCCGACGCCGTACCAGAGCAGGAGCTGAACCGAACGTGGCAGGAGTCGCACGCCGTCGTCTGGACGCGGAGCTGGTCCGCCGGAAGCTCGCGCGCTCGCGCGAGCACGCCGGCCAGCTGATCGCCGCGGGGCGCGTCACCGTCGGCAAGACCGTGGCGACCAAGTCCGCCACCCAGGTGGAGACCGCGGCGGCGATCGTGGTCCAGGCCGACGCCGACGACCCGGACTACGTCTCCCGCGGCGGCCACAAGCTCGCCGGCGCGCTCGCGGCGTTCGTCCCGCAGGGGCTCGTCGTCGAGGGCCGGCGCGCGCTGGACGCCGGAGCCTCCACGGGCGGCTTCACGGACGTGCTGCTGCGCGCCGGCGTTGCGCACGTCGTGGCCGTGGACGTCGGATACGGCCAACTCGCCTGGTCTCTCCAGCAGGATGAACGCGTCACCGTCAAGGACCGTACGAACGTACGCGAGTTGACGCTCGACGCGATCGATGGGGAGCCGGTGGATCTTGTCGTGGGGGATCTGTCCTTCATCCCGCTCGGACTGGTGCTGCCCGCGCTGAAGCGGTGCGTGCGGCCGGACGCCGACCTGGTGATGATGGTCAAGCCGCAGTTCGAGGTGGGGAAGGAACGGCTCGGCAGCGGAGGTGTCGTACGGAGTCCGCAGCTGCGGGCGGACGCCGTGCGCCAGGTCGCCGAGAAGGCCTGGGAGCTGGGGCTCGGGGTGCGGGGCGTGACCGCCAGTCCGCTGCCCGGACCGTCCGGGAACGTCGAGTACTTCCTGTGGCTGCGTGCCGGGGCGCCCGCCCTGGACCCGGCCGACGTCGACCGAGCAGTGGCGGAGGGGCCGCGTTGACACAGAACCGAGCGCGTACGGTTTTCCTGCTCGCCCACACCGGGCGGCCGGCCGCGATCCGCAGTGCGGAACTCGTGGTCAAGGGCCTGCTGCGGCACGGCATCGGGGTGCGGGTGCTGGAGGACGAGGCGCGCGACCTGCCGCTGCCCGACGAGGTGGGCACCGTCAAGGAGGCCACCCCGCAGTGCCTGGACGGCTGTGAGCTGTTGATCGTGCTCGGCGGCGACGGCACGCTGCTGCGCGGCGCCGAGTTCGCGCGGGCCTCCGGGGTGCCGATGCTCGGCGTCAACCTCGGGCGGGTGGGGTTCCTCGCGGAGGCCGAGCGGGACGACCTCGACCGGGTGGTCGACCGGGTCGTGGCACGGTCCTACGAGGTCGAGGAGCGGATGACCGTCGACGTCGTCGTGCACCGCAACGGGGACATCGTGCACACCGACTGGGCGCTGAACGAGGCGGCCGTGCAGAAGGCCGGCGCCGAGAAGCTGCTGGAAGTCGTGCTGGAGATCGACGGGCGACCCGTCACAGGGTTCGGCTGCGACGGGGTGGTCCTGTCGACGCCCACCGGGTCCACGGCCTACGCGTTCTCCGCGGGCGGGCCCGTGGTGTGGCCCGAGGTGGAGGCGCTGCTGATGGTGCCGATCTCCGCGCACGCGCTGTTCGCGAAGCCGCTGGTCACCTCGCCGGACTCGGTGCTCGCGGTGGAGGTGCTGCCGCACATCCCGCCGGGTGTGCTGTGGTGCGACGGCCGGCGGACCGTCGAGCTGCCGCCGGGGGCGCGCGTGGAGGTCCGGCGGGGGGCCGTGCCGGTGCGGCTGGCCCGGCTCCACCACTCCTCTTTCACCGATCGGCTGGTGGCGAAGTTCGCGCTGCCGACCACGGGATGGCGGGGGGCACCGCACCACTCGGCGGAGTGACATGGGCGGCCTGTGTGCACTCCCGGCCCCCGACCTCGTATGGTCTTCTCCGTGTTGGAGGAGATGCGGATACGGTCGCTCGGGGTCATCGACGACGCTGTGGTCGAGCTGTCGCCCGGGTTCACCGCCGTCACCGGCGAGACGGGTGCGGGCAAGACCATGGTGGTCACCAGCCTGGGCCTGCTGCTCGGTGGCCGGGCGGACCCGGCGCTCGTGCGGATCGGGGCCGGGAAGGCGGTCGTGGAGGGGCGGATCGCCGTGCCCTCCGACGCGGCAGCCGTCGTACGCGCCGAGGAGGCCGGGGCCGAGCTGGACGACGGCGCCCTGCTGATCAGCCGTACCGTTTCCGCGGAGGGCCGCTCCCGGGCGCACCTGGGCGGTCGCAGTGTGCCCGTCGGGCTGCTCGCCGAGCTGGCCGACGACCTGGTGGCCGTGCACGGGCAGACCGACCAGCAGGGACTGCTGAAGCTGTCCCGGCAACGGCAGGCCCTCGACCGGTACGCCGGGGACACCGTCGCCGGGCCGCTCGACAAGTACACCGAGGCCTACCGGCGGCTGCGCGCGGTCTCCACCGAGCTGGAGGAGATCACCACGCGCGCGCGTGAGCGCGCCCAGGAAGCCGACCTGCTGCGCTACGGCCTCGACGAGATCGCCGCCGTGGAACCGCGCGCGGGGGAGGACGTGGAGCTGGCCGAGGAGGCCGAGCGGCTCGGGCACGCGGAGGCGCTGTCGTCCGCCGCCACCGCCGCGCACGCCGCCCTCGCCGGCAACCCCGAGGACCCCGAGGGTATCGACGCCTCGACGCTCGTCGCGGGCGCGCACCGGGCGCTGGAGGCCGTACGGTCCCACGACCCGGCGCTGGCCGCGCTCGCCGAGCGGATCGGGGAGGTCGGCATCCTGCTCGGCGACGTCGCGGGTGAGCTCGCCGGGTACGCCGACGACCTGGACGCCGATCCGCTGCGGCTGGCCGCCGTGGAGGAGCGCCGCGCCGCGCTGACCGCGCTGACGCGGAAGTACGGCGCCGACGTGGGTGCCGTGCTCGCCTGGGCCGAGTCGGGCGTCGCCCGGCTGACCGAACTGGACGGCGACGACGAGCGGATCGGGGAGCTGACCACCGAACGGGACGCGCTGCGCACGGAACTGGGCGCGCTGGCCCAAGCCCTGACGGACGCGCGGACGGGGGCCGCCGAGCGGTTCGCGGCCGCGGTGACCGCCGAGCTGGCCTCGCTGGCGATGCCCCACGCGCGCGTGTCGTTCGACATCCGGCAGACCGAGGACCCCGAGGGTGTCGAGGTCGGTGGCCGGACGGTCGCGTACGGGCCGTCGGGCGTGGACGAGGTCGAACTGCTGCTCGCCCCGCACCCGGGTGCGCCGCCGCGGCCGATCGCCAAGGGCGCGTCCGGCGGCGAGCTGTCCCGCGTGATGCTGGCCGTGGAGGTCGTGTTCGCGGGCACGGACCCGGTGCCGACGTACCTCTTCGACGAGGTCGACGCCGGCGTCGGCGGCAAGGCCGCGGTCGAGATCGGCCGACGGCTGGCGAAGCTCGCCCGCACTGCGCAGGTCGTCGTGGTCACCCACCTGCCGCAGGTGGCCGCCTTCGCCGACCGGCAGCTGCTGGTCGAGAAGACCGACGACGGCTCCGTCACCCGCTCCGGCGTCAAGGTCCTGGAGGGCGAGGAACGCGTCCGCGAGCTCTCGCGGATGCTGGCCGGCCAGGAGGACTCCGAGACGGCCCGAGCCCACGCGGAGGAACTACTGGCCACGGCCCGAGCGGACCTGTAGGGGCCTTCGCGGGGCGGAGCTACAGGGGCCTTCGCGGGCGGGCCTGTAGCCGGTCTCTGCGGGGCGGCCCGGTAGGGACGTTTGCGGGCGGGGCTGTAGCCGGTCTTTGCGGGGCGGGCCGGAAGGGACGTTTGCGGGCGGGCCTGTAGTCGGTTTTGCGGGGCGACCTGCGGCGACCTCTGCGGGCACGCCTGTAGGGCCTCTGTGGACGGACCTGCGGCGGCCTTGGCGGGCGGGCCTGTGGCCAGGGCGGGGCCGGTAGGGGCCTTTGCGGGGCGGACTTGCCGCGGCCCTGCGGGCGGGCCTGTAGGGCCTTCGCGCGCGGGTCTGTAGCGGCCCTTAGGGTTGCCGGATGGCCGGCACCCGGAAGTACCGTTCGCTGTTGTTGTCCGCTGTGCTCGCCCGGGCCGGGTTCGTGCTGCTGCGGGCCAACCCGCCGGGGAAGCCGGCCCGTTGGGAGCGGACGAACCACGCGGGGCGGACCGTCGAGCTGTACGCCGGGCCGGCGACCGCGGTCGGCGCGGCGGCAGCGGCGGCACGGGTGCATCGCGCCGCGGGCGCCGCCGTGCTGGCCGCCGGCGCCTGCGGGGCTTACGACGACGCCGTCGGCCACGCCACCGGCGACACCCGGCGCGGCTTCCGCGCCCATCTCGGCGCGCTGCGGCAAGGCGAAGTGACCAGCGGCGCCGTCAAGTTGTTCGGGATCGGTGCCGCCGGTCTGGCCACGGGCGCGCTGCTGAAGGAACGGCCGCTCGACAAGCTGCTCGCCGGGATCGTCATCGCGGGGGCCGCGCAGGCCGTCAACCTGGTCGACGTACGGCCGGGCCGGGCGCTCGGGGCGGTGCTCGCGCTCGGCGTTCCGGGGATGCTGCACGGGGGGCCGGGCGGCGACCTGGCCGCCGTCGCGGTGGGGGCCGCGGCCGCCGTGCTCCGCGAGGACCTCGGCGAGCGCGTGATGCTCGGGGACACGGGGGCGCACGCCCTGGGCGCGACGCTGGGAGCGGCAGCGGTCGTCTCCAACCGGCGCCCGGGGTTGCTCGCCCACGCCGTGGCGGTGGTCGCCGCCACGGTGTACGGGGACCGGGTGAGCGCGTGGGCGCGGACGCCGTGAGCTGCTGACCTCCGGGTACGGGCGGCGGGACCTTTCGACCGGGCCGGGATTTCGCTCACCCGTGTGGGTGACGTACTCCGGCGCACCACCCCGGCCCACCGCCGTGCGCGTCTCCCGGCGTTGCCCGGAACGGCCCTGCGCCCTGGCATGCTTGGCAGGGAACACGATGCGCGCGGGAGGGGCGCGCGGCACATACGTCCGCATCGTTCCGCCCGCTACCTTCTGTACGTCCCCCGTGTCCCCGCCCCATCCCGCCCCGAGTCGGCCGAGCCAGGAGCCCCAGGCAACCGTGAGCCCCGCGAGTCCCGTGAGCAGCAACGCACCGCTCGGCCGGGCGCCGCTCCGCACCGTGCAGGTGCTCGGCGGAGGCAACGCCGGCAGCAGCGCGCACGTGCGGTCACTGGCCGAGGGGCTCGTCGCGCGGGGTGTGCGGGTCACCGTGTGCGCCCCCGTCGAGGCCGATCGCGCCTACGACTTCACCGGGGCCGGCGCCGAACACGTGCACGTGCCCCGCAGCAGCGATCCCGTGTCCGTGGCTGCGCTCCGGACGGCCTGCACGGACGCCGACCTGGTCCACGCGCACGGGCTGCACGCCTCCTTCCGCGCCGTGCTCGCCCTCGGCGGGCGGACCACCCCGCTGGTGGTGACCTGGCACAACCGGGCCCACGCCGAGGGTGCGCGGGCGCATCTGCTGCGGGTGCTGGAGCGACGTGTGGTGCGCACGGCCGCCGTCGTGCTGGGCACCACCTCCGACCTCGTCGACCGCGCGCGCCGCAGCGGCGCCCGGGACGCCCGCCTCGCCGCTGTGGCCCTGCCGGGCCGGCGCCGGCCGGCCGTACCGGACGACCCCGACCGGCTGCCGCCCAAGGTTCGCGCCGAACTCGGTTCCACCGGACGCCCGTTGCTCATCGCCGTCGGCTCCCTCGACGGGCTGCGCGGCTACGACGTCCTGCTCGACGCGGCCCGCACCTGGCGGGACCTCGATCCGGCGCCGCTGGTCGCCATCGCCGGGGAAGGATCGCTGCGGGCCGAACTGCGGCGGCGCATCGCGGACGAGGAACTCCCGGTCCGGCTCCTCGGGCGCCGCGAGGACGTGCCCGAGCTGCTGGCCGCCGCCGACGTGGCGCTCGTGACGAGCAAGTTCGAGTCCCGTTCCGTGCTGGCCCAGGAGGCGCTGTACGCGCGCGTGCCGCTCGTCGCGACCGCCGTCGGCGGCATCCCGGACCTCGTCGGCGACGCCGCCGAACTCGTCCCCTACGGTGACGCGAAGGCGCTGGCCGACACCGTCGTACGCCTCCTCGCCGACCCGGAGCGCCGCGAGGCGCTCCGCGAGCGGGGCGCCCGCCAGGCCGCAGGCTGGCCGACGGAGGACGAGACGGTCGCCCAAGTCCTCAGCGTCTACGACGAACTGACCCAACCCAGGCCGCTGGCCTAGCGCACCTCGGGAGGTTTCGTGCGCACCTGCGGGCCCGCAGGCAAGGACACGACGTCACAGCTGGGCCGGCGGCAGCGCGGCCTCACACATGGCGGCGGGCCCGGAGGGCCAGGCTGAGGGCCAGGACCGTTTGAGGGTCCTCCAGGTCCGTGCCGAGCAGTTCGGCGATGCGGGCCAGGCGGTTGTACAGGGTCTGCCGATTCAAATGCAGCTCGCGGGCCGTCTCCGCCTTGCGGCCCGCGTGGGCCAGGTACGTCTCCAGCGTGGGCAGCAGCGGCGGCTTGGAGCGGTGGTCGTGGTCGCGCAGCGGCCCGATCGCGCGGTCCACGAACGCCGCCAGGTCGGGATGGTCGCGCAGCCGCCACAGCAGCAGTTCCGTGTCCAGGCGCCGGGCGTCGTACCAGGGCCGGTCGGTCAGCCCCTGGGCCGCCGTCGCCGTCTCCGCGGCGTGCCGGAGCCCCGCCGACGCCGCCGCCCAGCCGCCCGCCACCCCGACGACCACCACCGGCGGCGGGGACCCGGGCCGGTGCATCCCGGCCCGCTCCACGCCCGTCCGCAGCGCCGTCGCGACCCGGTCGGCGACCGTCGACCGCTCCGACTCCGAGCGCAGCCCGAGCAGCACCGGCACCCGGCCCTCCACCGGCCGCACGCCCAGCAGCACCGGCACGCCCACCGCGGCCAGTTCCTCGCCGACGGCACGGGCCAGCACCGCCCAGCCCCCGCCGGGGGAGAGCGAGTCGCCGAGCCGCATCACCACCGGCAGCAGCGGGCCGGCTCCCGGCCGGAAGCCCAGCACCCTGGCCTGCGCGGGCGCGTCCTCCGCTGTGATCCGGCCCTCGGCCAGGTCGGTGAGGAAGTCGCCCCGGCCGCGGGCCGCCAGCTCCTCCTCCTGCCGGGCCTGCATCAGCACCACGGCCAGGATGCCCGCGGCCCGCTCGGCGGCGAGCCGGTGCACCGGGGCCAGCGGCGCGCACACCGGCAGCAGCACCAGCCGGGCCCGTACCGCGCCCGCCGCCCCCGGACCGCCGCCGGGCACGTCCACCAGCACCGAACCGGCCGGCGGCGGCACGTCCTTGTGCGGGCCCCGCAGCCCTTCCCAGACCTGTAGTGGATCGGCGCCCTCGGGGCCCGACCCGGCCGCGTACAGCAGAAGCCCGTCCGCCGTCTCCAGGAACACCGGGTTGCCGCCGAAGTCGGCCAGGATGCCCAGCACCTGCGGCACCCCGCCCCCGCCCAGCAGCGCCTCGGTGCACCGCCGGTGGACCTCCTCCGCCCGCTGGAGCAGGGCGTAGTGGCCGTTGACGATCTCGGTGTGGATCTCCTCGGTCACCGTCACGAACGGCACCTCGCGGTGCAGTTGGACCAGCGGCAGCCCCGCCGCCCGCGCGGTGTCCACGAGGGCGGCCGGCAGCCGCGCGAAACGCGGGCCCAGCTCCACCACCAGGGCGGCGATGCCCCGCTCGGCGAGCGTGCGGACGAACGCCCGCTGTTCGGCGGGCCGGGTGCCCAGACCGTAGCCGGTGGTGAGCAGCAGTTCGCCGCCCTTGAGGAGCGAGGCGATGTTGGGCACCTCGCCCGCGTGCACCCAGCGGACGGTCCGCCCGAGCCGGTCGGAGCCCGCCATGATCTCCGGCAGACCACTGCGCAGCCCGGGCAGCTCCAGCGCCCGCCGAACGGTGATCCCGGCGCCCTGGGTGTCGAACCCACCGCCCGCTCTGCTCTCCGTACCGCTGTCCATGCAGCGGACGCTACCTGCGCGAACGCCCTCGGCACACCTCCCGGCCGGAGCGTCGGCAACCGACGACAACGCCGCAGATGCGCGTGCCAAGCCCCGCGTCTGCGACATGATCCGCCGGACAGACCCTAGACCGGCCGGATGTTGTGGTTGAAGCGGAACACGTTGTCGGGGTCGTACGCCCGTTTCACCTTCTCCAGCCGCAGCAGGTTCCCGGCGCCCATACCCTCGCTGACCCGCTCACCGCCCTCGTCGCCGATGAAGTTGAGGTAGACGGCCCCGCTGCGCCACGGCCGAACGGCTGTGCGGACGTCCCGCACCCAGGCGATGGCCCGCTCGTCGTCGGCCGGGTCCTCCCAGATGCCGAAGGGGTGCACCGCCCAGGGCGCGTCCCGGTAGGGCACGGGGTACTCGTGCGGGCCGGCCGCGATCGCGCCGCCCAGCGGGAACAGGATGTGCTGGGTGCCGGTCGGCACGGGCATGCTGTCGGCGCACGAGCAGTACAGGTCCACCAGGTCGTCGGGCAGCCCTGTGAGGTACTCCGCCGACCAGTAGTTCCTGAGGCCCGGCGGATCGTCCAGCATGCACTGCACGTCCGCGTACGGCATCGGGCCGGACGATCTCCGCCTCGTGCGGCAGCGCCAGCAGCGGCCCGGCCAGCTTCCGCAGGCCCTCCTCGTCACCCGCGTAGGTGACCAGCACCCCGCACAGCAGCTTGCCGACCAGCTCCTCGGGGACGAACGGCTCCGGCGGACCCGTGACGTACAGCACCGCGCCGCTCACCTCGTCCGGGCCGCCGCGGATGACCTCGCGGAAGGTGCGCACCGCGTCCGGGCCGAACTGGGGGAGGCAGAGCAGCAGGGCGATGGAGAACTGGGGCAGCTCGTGCAGGTTCAGGGTGAGGGCGGTGGCGACGCCGAAGTTGCCCCCGCCGCCGTGCAGGGCCCAGAACAGTTCGGGGTTCTCGTCGGCGCTGGCGTGCACCCGCTCGGCGTCGGCGGTCACCAGTTCCACGCCGAGCAGGTTGTCGACGGCCAGGCCGAAGGTGCGGTCCAGCCAGCCGGAGCCGCCGCCGAGGACGAAGCCGCCGACGCCGGTGGTGGAGGCCCGGCCGCCGGTGGTGGCGAGGCCGTAGGGCTGGGTGGCCCGGTCCAGGTGGCTCATCGTGGCGCCGCCCTCGACCCGCGCGGCCTCGGCCGCCGGGTCCACGGTCACCTCGTGCATCCGGCGCAGGTCCACCACGAGCGCGTTGTCGCCCAGGGCCGTGCCGGCCACGCTGTGCCCGCCGCCGCGCACGGCGATCGGCAGGTCCAGCTCCCGGCCGAAGCGGACCGCGCGGACGACGTCGGAGGCGTTCGCGCACTGGGCGATCACCGCCGGGCGGCGGTCGATCATCGCGTTGAAGACGGTACGGGCCTCGTCGTAGCCGGGGTCCCCAGGGGCGAACACGTCGCCGACCAGATCCTGACGCAGTGCGGCAAGGGCCGCACCCGCCTTCGAGAGGGAAGCCATGGCCGCCCCCTTTCCAAAAAGGGGCTTCTGTCCGCCTTACAGCCTACGTTCCTGACATGGGGCGGTCACGCCGGGCGGGACGTCACCTCAGCCCCCGTACGCGCCCGACGCAGTCAACCGCAGCGCCGTGTCGATCAACGGAACATGGCTGAACGCCTGCGGAAAGTTCCCCACCTGCCGCTTCAAGCGAGGATCCCACTCCTCCGCCAGCAGCCCGAGGTCGTTGCGGAGCGCGAGCAGCTTCTCGAAGAGCTTGCGGGCCTCGTCCACCCGGCCGATCATCGCGAGGTCGTCGGCCATCCAGAACGAGCACGCCAGGAAGGCGCCCTCGTCGCCCGGCAGGCCGTCGACACCCTCGTCCTGGCCCTCCGTCGGGTAGCGCAGGATGAACCCGTCCGAGGTGGACAGCTCGCGCTGGATCGCCTCGATCGTGCCGATCACCCGCTTGTCGTCCGGCGGCAGAAAGCCCATCTGGGGGATCAGCAGCAGCGAGGCGTCCAGTTCCTGGGAGCCGTAGGACTGCGTGAAGGTGTTCCGCTCCTTGTCGTAGCCCTTCTCGCACACGTCCCGGTGGATGTCGTCGCGCAGTTCCTTCCACCGCTCCAGCGGGCCGTCCGCGTCACCCGACTCGATCAGCTTGATCGTGCGGTCCACGGCGACCCAGGCCATCACCTTGGAGTGCACGAAGTGCCGGCGCGGCCCGCGCACCTCCCAGATGCCCTCGTCCGGCTCCTGCCAGTGGTCCTCCAGGTAGCGGATCAGCTTCAGCTGGAGCAGAGAGGCGTAGTCGTTGCGGGCCAGCCCCGTCATGTGCGCCAGGTGCAGCGCCTCGGTGACCTCGCCGTACACGTCCAGCTGGAGCTGGTGCGCGGCGCCGTTGCCGACCCGGACCGGGGCGGACGTCTCGTAGCCCGGCAGCCAGTCCAGCTCCGCCTCGCCCAACTCGCGCTCGCCGGCGATGCCGTACATGATCTGCAGGTTCTCGGGGTCGCCCGCGACCGCGCGGAGCAGCCACTCGCGCCAGGCGCGGGCCTCCTCGCGGTAGCCGGTGCGCAGCAGCGAGGACAGGGTGATCGCCGCGTCCCGCAGCCAGGTGTAGCGGTAGTCCCAGTTGCGCACCCCGCCGATGTCCTCGGGCAGGGAGGTGGTGGGCGCGGCGACGATACCGCCGGTCGGGGCGTACGTCAGCGCCTTCAGCGTGATCAGCGAGCGGACCACAGCCTCGCGGTAGGGCCCGTGGTACGTGCAGTGCTCCACCCATTCGCGCCAGAACGTCTCCGTCGCCTCCAGCGACTGCTCCGGCTCGGGCAGGGGCGGCGGCTGCTTGTGCGAGGGCTCCCACGAGATCGTGAACGCGATCCGGTCACCCGGGGCGACCGTGAAGTCGGAGTACGTCGTCAGCGACTTGCCGTAGGTCTCCGCCTCCGTGTCGAACCACACCGAGTCGGGACCGGCGACCGCCACCGTGCGCCCCTCGTGCTTGTGCACCCAGGGCACGACCCGGCCGTAGGAGAACCGCATCCGCAGGGCCGAGCGCATCGGCACCCGGCCGGTGACGCCCTCCACGATCCGGATCAGCTGCGGGGCGCCGTCACGCGGGGGCATGAAATCGGTCACGCGGACCGTGCCGCGCGGGGTGTCCCACTCCGACTCCAGGATCAGCGAGTCCCCGCGGTAGGTGCGCCGGGCCGCCGTGGGCGGCGGCGCGTCGGCCGCGTGCGCCGGGCCGAGCCGCCAGAAGCCGTGCTCCTCGGTGCCCAGCAGCCCGGCGAAGATGGCATGCGAGTCGAAGCGGGGCAGGCACAGCCAGTCGACTGTGCCGTCCCGGCAGACCAGTGCGGCGGTCTGCATGTCTCCGATGAGTGCGTAGTCTTCGATGCGCCCGGCCACGTGCAACTCCAGTCGAACGGCCACGTCACCCCCGCACGGGGGCTGTCGCTAGTGCGGTCAAGGGGTCGTTGTTGTGCGTCGTTGAGCGGTGAAGCAAAGCAGCCCGCCGAGCCCTGAGGCAAAACGACAGTCCTTGCTCAACGAACTGCCGCGCGCTCGTTGTTCCGGGTGGTGCAGGCGGGGGTGTGCCGTCGTTTCCGGCCGGGCTCGGCAGCGAGTGTCCGAGCAGGATACGACGCACGTAGATGATCTGCGTGCCGCTCCGGGCAACCCGTGTGGGCCGAACGGGTGAGCACCGGGTGAGGGTCGTGTGCCCGGTACGGCCATGTGCCGGCGCGTGTGCGGAGCGTGGCCGGAAGCCATCGCGCCGCTTCGCTGATACCCTGGTAGCCCGTGGACGGGTGGGAGACCAACCCCCGAACCGCAGCGGCGGCACCCCCGGAATCCTCCGGTGCGGCGGCCGCACCGCATCACAGACAGCGACCACGGGAGCCCCCTCTTGGCCATGCCGCCGCATGTTTTCCGCAACAGCACCGCCACGACGACCAAGCACATCTTCGTCACCGGGGGTGTCGCCTCCTCACTCGGCAAGGGTCTCACCGCCTCCAGCCTGGGCATGCTGCTCAAGGCCCGCGGCCTGCGCGTCGTGATGCAGAAGCTGGATCCGTACCTGAACGTCGATCCGGGCACGATGAACCCCTTCCAGCACGGTGAGGTCTTCGTCACCAACGACGGCGCCGAGACCGACCTGGACATCGGACACTACGAGCGCTTCCTTGACCGCGACTTGGACGGCTCCGCAAACGTCACTACAGGCCAGGTGTACTCGACCGTCATCGCCAAGGAGCGGCGCGGCGAGTACCTGGGCGACACGGTGCAGGTCATCCCGCACATCACCAACGAGATCAAGCACCGCATCCGGCGCATGGCGACGGACGAGGTGGACGTCGTCATCACCGAGGTCGGCGGCACCGTCGGCGACATCGAGTCGCTGCCGTTCCTGGAGACCGTCCGCCAGGTCCGGCACGAGGTCGGCCGTGACAACGTCTTCGTGGTGCACATCTCGCTCCTGCCCTACATCGGCCCCTCGGGCGAGCTGAAGACCAAGCCGACCCAGCACTCCGTGGCGGCGCTGCGCAACATCGGTATCCAGCCCGACGCGATCGTCCTGCGCTGCGACCGCGAGGTGCCGACCGCGATCAAGCGCAAGATCTCCCTGATGTGCGACGTGGACGAGGCCGCCGTCGTCGCCTGCCCGGACGCCCGCTCGATCTACGACATCCCGAAGGTCGTGCACACCGAGGGCCTGGACGCCTACGTCGTCCGCAAGCTCGACCTGCCCTTCCGGGACGTCGACTGGACGACCTGGGACGACCTGCTCGACCGTGTCCACAATCCTGACCACGAGATCACCCTGGCCCTGGTCGGCAAGTACATCGACCTGCCCGACGCCTACCTGTCGGTCACCGAGGCGCTGCGCGCGGGCGGCTTCGCCAACAAGGCCCGCGTCAAGATCAAGTGGGTCACCTCGGACGACTGCAAGACCCCGGCCGGAGCCAAGGCCCAGCTCGGCGACGTCGACGGCATCTGCATCCCCGGCGGCTTCGGCGACCGCGGTGTGCTCGGCAAGGTCGGCGCCATCCGCTACGCCCGCGAGAACAGGATCCCGCTGCTCGGACTCTGCCTCGGCCTGCAGTGCATCGTGATCGAGGCCGCGCGCAACCTGGCCGACATCTCCGACGCCAACTCCACCGAGTTCGACCCGTCCACCGCCCACCCGGTCATCTCCACCATGGCCGAGCAGCTCGACATCGTCGCCGGCGAGGGCGACATGGGCGGCACCATGCGACTGGGCATGTACCCGGCGAAGCTGGCCGAGGGCTCGATCGTCCGCGAGGTGTACGACGGCAAGGAGTACATCGAGGAGCGGCACCGCCACCGCTACGAGGTGAACAACACCTACCGCGCGGAGCTGGAGAAGAAGGCCGGCATCCTCTTCTCGGGCACCTCCCCGGACGGCAAGCTCGTGGAGTACGTGGAGTACCCGCGCGACGTGCACCCCTACCTGGTGGCCACCCAGGCCCACCCGGAGCTGCGCTCGCGCCCGACCCGGCCGCACCCGCTCTTCGCGGGCCTTGTCAAGGCCGCGGTCGAGCGGCAGAACTCCGACTGACACACCGGTTGTACGGTGGCCGGGGCGCGCGCATTCGACATGTGCCGCCCCGGCTGCTGTTTTCGCACGTGGGGAAGGACTGGGCATGACCATCAAGGACACTCCCGAGGAGTGGGAGATCCGGGCGACCGAGACCCCCTTCACCGGGAACAAGACCTCCGTCCGCACGGACGACGTGGTCATGCCCGACGGCTCCGTCGCCCGCCGCGACTACCAGGTCCACCCCGGCTCGGTCGCCGTCCTCGCCCTCGACGAGGAGGACCGGGTCCTGCTCATCAACCAGTACCGCCACCCCGTGCGGCACAAGCTGTGGGAGATCCCGGCCGGCCTGCTGGACGTCCCCGGCGAGAACCCGCTGCACGCCGCCCAGCGCGAGCTGTACGAGGAGGCGCACGTCAAGGCGGAGGACTGGCGGGTCCTCACCGACGTGTACACCAGCCCCGGCGGCTGCGACGAGGCCGTACGGATCTTCCTCGCGCGCGATCTGTCCGAGGCCGAGGGGGAGCGGTTCGAGACGGAGCACGAGGAGACCGACATGGAGTACGCGCGCGTGCCGGTCGACGAGGTGGTGCGGCTGGTGCTGGCGGGGCAGCTGCACAATACGTGTCTGGTGGTGGGGGTACTGTCGCTGGCCGCTGCGGGGGCCTCCGGCGGTTTGGCCGGGTTGCGGCCGGCGTTGGCTCCTTGGCCGGCTCGGCCGTTCCAGGAGTGAATGATTGCGGCCCGCCGCGGGGGTTCGGTCGCGTTTGCTCCGTGACGGTGCGTTGTGGTTGATCGCGCAGTTCCCCGCGCCCCTGACGGGGCGCTGACGCTGAGCCTTGTTCCTATGATCCGTTGGTTCGCTGATCCGATCGGGTCGTCTTCGGCCCTCGCCGTCGTGCTCTGACAGGGGCGTTGCAGAGAGTGAACTAGGCTCTGCCTCATGCCCGAGCCGGGGTCGCCGGCGGGCTTGCGCGTGCGGTGGGACGGGAGTGTGGCCCGTGACGGATCAGGCGGTGGACGAGGACGGCGTACGGCAGTCGGGCGAACCGGCCGCCGAGGGTCATTTCCTGGGCCGCACACGGGAGTTGAAGGAACTGCGCGCCGACATCGAGCGCGCGGGACTGGACACCCTCTCCGGCCGGAAGGCACCACGCGCGCGCGTGCTGCTCATCGCGGGCCGCCCCGGTTCCGGCCGTACCGCCCTCGCCGCGGAACTCGTCCGGCAGGTCGCGGACGGTTACCCCGACGGGGTGCTGCGGGCCCGGCTCAGCGAGCCCGACGGGACCGCCGTACCCGTCGAGCGCACCGCCCGGGAGCTGCTCGCCGCCCTCGATGTGACCGCCCCGCCCGGGGCCGGCGAGGACGAGCTGACCGAGGCGCTGCGCACCGCGCTGGCCGACCGCCGGGCGCTGCTCCTGCTGGACGACGCCGCCGGTGCCGAGCAGGTCGACGCCCTGCTGCCCGAGGCGCCGGACTGTCTGGTCGTCGCCGTCTCCGCCGGTCCCCTCACCGGCATCCCCGACGTCCGCCCCTGCACGCTCGGCGGCCTCGACACCAAGTCGGCGGTGGAACTCCTCACCCGCTACACCGGCTCGGTCCGCATCACCGTCGACCCGCGATCCGCCGAGAGCCTCGCCGAGGCCTGCCAGGGCCGGCCCGCCGCGCTCACCCTGGCCGGCGGCTGGCTCGCCACCCGCCCCCAGGCCGCCGTCTCCGACCTCGCCAAGCGCCTGCGCGCCGACGCCGACGACGGTGGGGCCGACGCGGGTCCGCCGGACCGTGTCTTCCGCCTCGTGCACGACCAGCTGCCCGGACAGGCCGCCCGGATACTGCGTCTGCTCTGCCTGGCCCCGGCCGGCCTGGTCGACCCGCACACCGCCTCCGCGCTCGCCGGGTGCTCGGTAGGCGCCGCCCGCGCCACGCTGGACGACTTCGTGGCCCTCGGTCTGCTGCACGCGGTGGAGTCGCCGGTGCCGCAGTACGAGGTCCCCGGCTGTCTGCACCCCATGCTGCGCTCGCTCGCCGAGACCCGGGACCGACCCGGGGAGCTCCAGCTCGCCCGCGCCCGCATGCTGGAGCGGACCGTACGGCTGCTGCAGGCCTGCCGTGCCGTGACCGAGACGGACAGCCCCGAGGCGCGGGAGAAGCTCGCGGCCATGCCGCGCGAGGTGCGCTTCCCCAGCCCCCGGGCAGCCGCCGACTGGCTGACCGCCCGCCGGCCCGCCCTGCTGGCCGCCGCCCGGCTCGCGGTGGCCGACGGAGAGCTGGACACCCTCGCCCGCCGGCTGCTGTCCCAGCTGGTCAGGGCCATGGTCGCGCACCACGGCACCCAGGCCGCCGCCGCGGACCTGTACGGCGTCCACAAGCTCGTCCTCGACGTCGCCCGCCGCCGCGGACTGCACCGGGAACAGGCCGCCGCGCTGCTGAACCTGGGCGACGTGGACGCCCGCACCGGCCGTACCAAGGCCGCGCTCGCCCGCTACCGGGCAGCGCTGGAGGCCGGACGCGAGGCGAAGGACCCGTACGCGACCGGCCGCGCGATGGAATCCGTAGGCGGCGCGTACCTGGAGCTGGCGGACTACGACCGGGCCGCCGACTGGTTCGGCCGCGCCCTCGCCCTGTGCCTGGCCCGGGACGAGCGAGCCGAGGCCGCCCGGCTGTACGGCCGTACCGCCACCGCCCACACCTACGCGGGCCGCTACGGCGAGGCGCTCCGGAGCTGGCGGGCGGCCGCGGCCGGATACCGCAGGAACGGCGAGATCGCCGCCCACGCGCGGGCGTTGAGCGAGGTCGCCCGGGTCCAGGAGTACGCGGGCCGGCCGGAGGAATCGCTGCGCACCTGCCAGGAGGCGGTGGAGTGGGCGCGGCGCGCCGACGACGCCCGGCTGCTGGCCGCACTGCAGCTCAGGGTGGCCGACACCCTGGAGCGGATGGGCGACCCCGCGGCGGCCCGGCTGCACCGCGCTGCGGCCGAGCGCATGCTGGCCGAGGAGCCCTCGGAGAGCGGCACAGAGCCAGAATCGGCCGAGAAGGCCTGCGAAATCCGCAGTGCATCCGACGAAGATTGATGCAATGAAAGGCTAGACACGCAGAACACCTTCATTAGACTGGCTCTGCCGCACGTTCTCCTGCGGTGTCTCCCGGTGTGCCCCCGCACGCCCGGGTATGTCTTGTAATGCACCCCCATACCCCCTGAGCCAAGGACCGTGATCGACGTGAAGGTCGGTATCCCCCGCGAGGTCAAGAACAACGAGTTCCGGGTGGCCATCACCCCCGCCGGCGTGCACGAGCTGGTGCGCAACGGCCACCAGGTCGTCATCGAGCGGGGCGCCGGCCTCGGCTCGTCGATCACGGACGAGGAGTACGTCTCCGCCGGTGCCGCGATCCTCGACACCGCCGACGAGGTCTGGGCCACCGCCGACCTGCTGCTGAAGGTCAAGGAGCCCATCGCCGAGGAGTACCACCGCCTCCGCAAGGACCAGACCCTCTTCACCTACCTCCACCTGGCCGCCTCCAAGGAGTGCACGGACGCCCTCCTGGAGTCCGGCACCACGGCCATCGCCTACGAGACCGTCGAGCTGCCCAGCCGCGCGCTGCCGCTGCTCGCCCCGATGTCCGAGGTCGCGGGCCGGCTGGCCCCGCAGGTCGGCGCCTACCACCTGATGCGCGCGGCCGGCGGCCGCGGTGTGCTGCCGGGCGGTGTCCCGGGCGTGGCGGCCGGCAGGGCCGTCGTCATCGGCGGCGGCGTCTCCGGCTGGAACGCCGCGCAGATCGCCATCGGCATGGGCTTCCACGTGACCCTGCTCGACAAGGACATCAACAAGCTCAAGGAAGCCGACAAGGTCTTCGGTACGAAGATCCAGACCGTCGTCTCCAACGCCTTCGAGCTGGAGAAGGCCTGCCTGGAGGCCGACCTCGTGATCGGTGCCGTCCTCATCCCGGGCGCCAAGGCCCCCAAGCTCGTCACCAACGAGCTGGTGTCCCGCATGAAGCCCGGCAGTGTCCTTGTCGACATCGCGATCGACCAGGGCGGCTGCTTCGAGGACTCGCGTCCCACCACGCACGCCGAGCCGACCTTCCCGATCCACAACTCGGTCTTCTACTGCGTCGCCAACATGCCCGGCGCGGTGCCGAACACCTCCACCTATGCGCTGACCAACGCCACGCTGCCGTACATCGTCTCCCTCGCCAACAACGGCTGGGCGGAGGCGCTGCGCCGCGACGCAGCGCTCGCCAAGGGCCTCAACACGCATGACGGCAAGGTCGTTTACCGCGAGGTCGCCGAGGCGCACGGTCTGGAGCACGTCGACCTGGAGTCGCTCATCGGCTGACCCGCCGATCCGGAGCGGTCCTCTTCGCGACCAGCCAAGTCGTCAAATCGCCGTCAGTCAAAAGGCGATTCGTCAACACTGGTCGTCAACCTCGCACATCCGGCCGGACCTTGCCCGACAAGGTCCGGCCGGATGTGTGTATGGTCACTTCGCGACTCTCGGTCAACTCGCCTCGAACGTAACGCTTCGACCGATTCGCACACCGGTGAAACCTGCTGTGCGACGGCCGTACGCCCTTGACAGCGAGTTGTTTCATTGCCGACACATCCTGCCGGGTCCGGCGGATTGTGTTGCTGCGGACCGCCGACACGCCATAGAGTCGCCAACCGTCGGCATGGTGCCACGCTGACCTTGTCTAGAAGTTTCCTGGTCACCAAGGAGGTAAGACGACTTGTGAATGAGTCGACATTTTCTCCCGGGGGTGGTCAACCAGGAATGCCTGCACGGGGCCAGGGTCCCGCGGGATTCGAGGCTGTCGGCTCCGTCGCTGTGCGCACCTTCGCAGCCCACCAAGGTCCGGGTCCCCAGACCGCCCGGAGAGCACACCAGAGCATGGATGGTCATCACGTGAACGCCATGGCCGGCGACGGAAGTGGCGCGCCCCACAACCACCTCGCCGTCTACGACGAACTGCCCGAGGGGCACTTCTACGACCCCGACGCCGAGTACGAGCCCGATCCCGAGTACGCGGCCACGCTCGCGCCCGACGCCGCCCGGCAGCGCCGGGAGCGCGTCGGTCCGACCGGGCGCCCGCTGCCGTACTTCCCGATCCCGGGCCCGCTGACCGACCACGGCCCCGCGAAGATCATCGCGATGTGCAACCAGAAGGGCGGCGTCGGCAAGACCACGTCGACCATCAACCTGGGTGCCGCGCTCGCGGAGTACGGCCGGCGCGTGCTGCTCGTGGACTTCGACCCGCAGGGCGCGCTGTCGGTCGGTCTCGGTGTCAACCCGATGGAACTCGACCTCACCGTCTACAACCTGCTCATGGAGCGGGGCATGTCCGCGGACGAGGTCCTGCTGAAGACCGCGGTCCCCAACATGGACCTGCTGCCGAGCAACATCGACCTGTCGGCCGCCGAGGTCCAGCTGGTCTCCGAGGTCGCGCGCGAGTCGACGCTGCAGCGGGCGCTGAAGCCGCTGATGGACGACTACGACTACATCGTGATCGACTGCCAGCCCTCGCTCGGCCTGCTCACGGTCAACGCGCTGACCGCCGCGCACAAGGTGATCGTGCCGCTGGAGTGCGAGTTCTTCGCACTGCGCGGTGTGGCCCTGCTGACCGAGACCATCGAGAAGGTCCAGGAGCGGCTCAACCCCGACCTGGAGCTCGACGGCATCCTCGCCACGATGTACGACTCGCGCACGGTGCACAGCCGTGAGGTGCTCGCGCGCGTCGTCGAGGCGTTCGACGACCACGTCTACCACACGGTCATCGGGCGCACGGTCCGCTTCCCGGAGACCACGGTCGCCGGTGAGCCCATCACCACCTACGCCTCCAACTCCGTCGGTGCCGCCGCCTACCGCCAGCTCGCCAGGGAGGTGCTCGCCCGGTGTCACGCCGAGTGAGTCTGCCCGGGGCCGACGAACTGTTCCGAACGACCGGGGGGATGGCGCTGCAGCCGTCCACTCCCCGGCGCGGGACCAACGGTGAGGCCCGGGTGCCGGCTCCCGCGGGGGAGAGCGACGAAGCGGCCGCTGCGGGCACCGAGGACGTGCCGCAGTCGGTACCCGCCCAGAACGGGGACGGGGAGGGCGCGGAGCACGCGGCGGCCGACGCCGAGCCGGGGCAGGCCGGCGAGGCCCGGTCCCGGTCGGGGCGGCGGCAGGCGGGACCCGAAGGTCCCGGTCCGGCGGCGGCCGACCAGCCCCGCAAGCGCGGGCGGGCGGCGTCGCGGCGGCCCAGCGGGCGGGAGCGGCACGACGAGAAGATCACCGTGTACGTGTCCGCCGAGGAGCTGATGGACCTGGAGCACGCGCGGCTGGTGCTGCGTGGTGAGCACGGGCTGGCGGTCGACCGGGGGCGGATCGTGCGGGAGGCGGTGGCCGTGGTGCTGGCCGACCTGGAGTCCCGTGGGGACGCGAGCATCCTGGTACGGCGGCTGCGGGGGCGGTAGGGGTAGCCTTCGGGGGCTATGACCTCGCGTGACGTTCCCGTATCCGGTGCAGGTGCCGGGCACCGGCGTGCGTTGGGGCGTGGGCCCGGTGAGTCGGTGGTTGAGGCCGAGGGGCCCGCTGAGCCCGGTGGGCCGTTGTGCCCACCCTCCCCCACTCTCGACTTCGCTCGAGCGGGGGGACCCCCATCGCCCAGCGGGACGCCTGCCCACAACGGCGGCACGCTGGAAGAAGAACCCCGAGTCGCAGAGACGGGCGATTCCTCCGACGGAGTCTTCAAGGTTCGGCTGGCCAACTTTGAGGGGCCGTTTGATCTGCTTCTTCAGTTGATCTCGAAGCACAAGATGGATGTCACCGAGGTCGCGCTGTCGAAGGTCACCGATGAGTTCATGGCGCACATCCGGGCGATGGGGCCGGACTGGGACCTGGATCAGACGACCGAGTTCCTGGTGGTCGCGGCGACGCTGCTGGATCTGAAGGCGGCCCGGCTGCTGCCCGCCGCCGAGGTGGAGGACGAGGGGGACCTCGCGCTGCTGGAGGAGCGGGACCTGCTGTTCGCGCGGCTGCTGCAGTACCGGGCGTACAAGCAGATCGCCGACATCTTCAACCGGCGGCTGGACGACGAGGCCCGCCGCCGGCCCCGCACCGTCGGCCTTGAACCGCAGCACGCCGAGCTGTTGCCCGAGGTCGTCATCAGCATCGGCCCCGAGGGGTTCGCCCGGCTCGCGGTCAAGGCGATGCAACCTAAGGCCAAGCCACAGGTGTACATCGACCACATCCACGCCCCGCTGGTCAGCGTGCAGGAGCAGGCGGGGATCGTGGTGGCCCGGCTGAAGGAGCTGGGCGAGGCAAGTTTCCAGGCGCTCGTCGAGGACACCGACGACACCCTCACCGTCGTGGCGCGGTTCCTGGCGCTGCTGGAGCTGTACCGGGAGAAGGCCGTCGCCCTGGAGCAGGAGGGCGCCCTGGGGGAGCTGACCGTGCGCTGGACCGGCGGGGACGGGGACGCGGTGCCGATGGTCACCGACGAGTTCGACCGCCCGCCGGAGCAGCCCGGGGAGACCGAGGAGGAGAAGTCGTGAGCGAGGAGACCGCCGAGGTCCCGGCCGGCCTGCGGACCGTCGCCGGCCTCGACCTCAAGCCCGCCCTGGAGGCGGTCCTCATGGTCGTCGACGAACCGGCGACCGAGGACCACCTGGCCAGGATCCTGGAACGGCCCAAGCGGCAGATCGGGGACGCGCTGCGCGAGCTGGCCGACGAGTACACCGTGCAGGGCCGCGGCTTCGAGCTGCGGTTCGTCGCGGGCGGCTGGCGCTTCTACACCCGCGCCGAGTACGCCGACGCCGTCGAGCGGCTCGTCCTGGACGGCCAGACGGCCCGCCTCACCCAGGCGGCGCTGGAGACCCTCGCGGTCGTCGCCTACCGCCAGCCCGTCAGCCGCAGCCGCGTCTCCGCCGTCCGCGGGGTCAACTGCGACGGCGTGATGCGCACGCTCCTGCAGCGCGGTCTGGTCGAGGAGGCGGGCGCGGAACCCGAAACAGGTGCGATCCTGTACAGGACGACGAACTACTTCCTGGAACGGATGGGCCTGCGCGGCCTGGACGAGCTTCCGGAGCTGGCGCCCTTCCTTCCGGAGGCGGAGGCGATCGAGGCCGAGACCCAGGAAGCCGTACCCTCGTTCGATCCGGATGCCCCGGACCCGGACGACGGTCCCACGACGAACACGACGACGACGGAACTTTGATGCGAAGCAGCGGCAGCGGCAAGAGCGGCGGGCGCGGTAACCACCGCGGTGCCGGCAACGACAGGGACCAGAAGCAGGGGCAGGGCCGTCCCCGCAAGCCCCGCCCCGAGGAGCGCCGCTACGACGTGGGCCCCGGCGCCACCAAGGACGGTCCCAAGGCCGGGCGCGGCGGGGCCGCGCGCGGGGGAGCCAAGGGCGGCCCGCGCCAGTCCCAGCAGCGTGACGGGCGTACCGCGCCGGGGCGCTCGCGGGAGTACGAGGCGCGGGCCGAGGAGCGCAACCGCGAGCGGTACGCCGGCAAGAAGGACGTCAAGCCGCCCAAGACCTTCCCGGGCGCCGAGCAGGAGGGCGAGCGGCTGCAGAAGGTCCTCGCGCGCGCGGGCTACGGCTCCCGGCGCGCCTGCGAGGAGCTGATCGACCAGGCCAGGGTCGAGATCAACGGCGAGATCGTCCTGGAGCAGGGCCGCCGCGTCGACCCCGAGAAGGACGAGGTCAAGGTCGACGGCCTGACGGTGGCGACGCAGTCGTACCAGTTCTTCTCGCTGAACAAGCCCGCCGGGGTCGTCTCCACCATGGAGGACCCGGAGGGGCGGCAGTGCCTCGGTGACTACGTCACCAACCGTGAGACCCGTCTCTTCCACGTCGGCCGGCTCGACACCGAGACCGAGGGCGTCATCCTGCTCACCAACCACGGCGAGCTGGCCCACCGGCTGACCCACCCCAAGTACGGCGTGAAGAAGACCTACCTCGCGCACATCGTCGGCCCCATCCCGCGCGACCTCGGCAAGCGCCTGAAGGACGGCATCCAGCTGGAGGACGGCTACGCGCGTGCGGACCACTTCCGGGTCGTGGAGCAGACCGGCAAGAACTACCTGGTCGAGGTCACCCTGCACGAGGGCCGCAAGCACATCGTGCGCCGGATGCTCGCCGAGGCGGGCTTCCCGGTCGACAAGCTGGTGCGCACCGCCTTCGGCCCGATCACCCTGGGCGACCAGAAGTCCGGCTGGCTGCGGCGGCTGTCCAACACCGAGGTCGGCATGCTGATGCAGGAAGTCGATCTCTAGGCGCCCAGCCGCGGTCCGGCCCTTGCGTTGATCACCATCCCCCTTTATTGTCAGAATGACGATAAAGGGGGATGGTTCCTATGACCAAGCAGGCGGCCACCGGTGCGCTGATCGGGCTCGCCCTCGGGGACGCGCTCGGCTTTCCGACCGAGTTCAAGACCGTGCCGCTGATCCTCAACATGTTCGGGCCCTGGCGCGACATGGATCTGCCGCAGCGGGCGCGGGTGTCCGACGACACCCAGATGACCCTCGCCTTCGGGCGCGCCCTGCGTACCGCCATGGACCGGGGCGTGCTCGGCGCGCCGACGCTTCAGGCGCCGCTCCGCGCGGAGTTCGTCGACTGGTACGAGTCGCCGGACAACAACCGCGCCCCGGGTAACACCTGCCTGACCGCCTGTGGCCTGCTCAAGGACGACGGGCGCCGCTGGCAGGAGGCCAGCCAGATCGACTCCAAGGGCTGCGGCGCCAACATGCGCGTCGCCCCCGTCGGCCTCGTCCCCGGACTGAGCGACGACCAGCGGGCCGGGGCCGCCCAGTTGCAGGCCGCGCTCACCCACGGCCACCCGACGGCCCTCGCTGCCTCCGACCTCACCGCGCGCGCCGTGCACCTGCTCGCCCGGGGCGTCGATCCCGCCGGGCTGGTCGGGCAACTCCGGTCGTACGCCTACGACAACCGCAGCCGCTACCGCCACGCCTGGCTCGGCGACCTGTGGACCCGCTCGCAGGACCCGAGCCCCGAGCAGTTCATCGCACGCGGCTGGGACGAGTGCCTGGAGATCCTCGGCCGGTTGCAGGAGGCCGTGGGCACCGTCTCGCCGGAGACCGACCCGTGCCTGGCCACCGGGGAGGGCTGGATCGCCGAAGAGGCCTTCGCCACCGGGCTGCTGTGCTTCCTGCTCTTCCCCGACGAGCCCGTCACCGCCCTGCGCCGGGCCGCCTGCACCTCCGGCGACTCCGACTCGATCGCCTGCCTCACCGGCGCCTTCGCCGGCGCCTGGCTCGGCGCGGGCGCCTGGCCGGGAGACTGGGCCGACCGGATCGAGTACCGGGGCGACCTGGTGGCCCTCGGGGCGCTCTGGGACGCTTGAGCCCATGATCGACGACCTCGACATGGACCTGACGCCCGTGATCGCCGAGCAGCCCGACCCCCTGCTGTTCGCCACGGTCTCCGGCGCCCACCTGTACGGCTTCCCCTCGCGGGACTCCGACGTAGACCTGCGCGGCGCCCACCTGCTGCCCGCCGCAGACCTGGTCGGCCTTCGCGAGCCGGCCGAGACCCGGTCGCGGACCTGGGTGCGCGACGGCGTCGAGCTGGACCTCGTCACCCACGACCTGCGCAAGTTCGTACGGCTGATGCTGCGGCGCAACGGCTATGTGCTCGAGCAGCTGCTCTCGCCCCTGGTCGTGCACACCGGCGACGCGCACCGGGAGCTGGCCGCGCTCGTACCGGGCGTCCTCACCAGCCACCACGCCCACCACTACCGGGGCTTCGCGGTCACCCAGTGGCGGCTCTTCGAGAAGTCCGGCGAACTCAAGCCGCTGCTCTACACGTTCCGGGTGCTGCTCACCGGCATCCACCTCATGCGCACGGGCGAGGTGCAGGCCCATCTGCCCACCCTCGCCGACCGGTTGGAGGCGCCCGGCTATCTCTCCGAGCTGATGGCCGCCAAGGCGGAACGCGAGCACGGGCCGGCGGAGATCGACCACGCGCGCGTGGAGGCCGACGTGGAACGGCTGCACACCGCGCTCGACGAGGCGCAGGCCGGGTCGGCCCTGCCCGACGCCCCCACCGCCCAGGACGCCCTGCACGACCTGGTCGTCCGCCTCCGCCTCAAGGGCTGAGCCGGTCTCGCGGGCTCAGACGGTCGCAAGGGCCGAGGCGCGGCGCACGCGGAACAGGTAGTCGGCCACGCGCGCGTGATCGGGCTCCGGCGGCAGCGGACTGCCAGCCAGGGCCTCCTCCGCCTGTGCCGCCAGCCCGGCCATGCGCGCCTCCACCTCCGCCCAGGACACCTCGCCCCGCTTCACCGCGAGCAGGGGCTCCCGCCCGTCACCGACGTCGATCCGCAGCTCACCCGTGCGCAGCAGATCCCGGGCGCTGGTCAGCAGGCGGAGCAGGTGCATGGCGTGCTTCCAGCGCGGGGCGCCGGTCGTGCGGACGTCGGCGTCGAGCTTTTTGCGCTGGCCGAGGGCGTAGCGCGTGAAGGTGTCGTAGGCCCGGCGGGAGAGGAAGGCGTCCCGCAGGGACAGCAGTTCGCGGCCGGTGTCGTCCACGTGCTCCACCAGCGGTGAGTGCAGGCACTCCAGGATGTTCGGGTTGCCGCGCAGCGCCAGCTCGCAGAACCGCTCCAGCTCCCAGGAGAACTGCTCCTCGCCGGGCCCCTCACAATGCGTCGGCGGCTTCTCGAACCGCCAGAACAGGGGAGTGGGCGCCAGGAACACGCCCCGCCGGTCGGTGTCGCTGTCCCCGGTGGCCAGGCCGAAGGCCCGCGAGCCCATGACACAGGCGTAGATCGTGTGGTGACGTACCAGGTCCTCGGGCCGCATTCCGGGAGCGTACGCGGCCCGGTCACGCCAGGCGGATCGAATTTCCCTTCACCGTGATCGTCTCCGGTGGCAGCGGCTTGGTCGCCGGGCCCTGGGCCACCGCACCGTCGGCGATGCGGAATTTGCTGCCGTGGCAGGGGCAGTCGATGGTGCCGTCCGCGACCGTGGCCACCGTGCAGCCCATATGGGTGCAGACCGCTGAGAACGCCTTGAAGTCCCCCTTCTTCGGCTGGGTGACGACGACCTTCCGGTCCGTGAAGATCTTCCCGCCGCCCTCCGGGATGTCACTGGTCTTCGCCAGTTCCTCTCCGTCGGAGCCGCCGCCGCCGGAACCGCCGCTGTCGCCGCCGCATCCGATGCACGCGCCGGCGAGCGCCACGGCACCCGTCGTCACCACCGTGCGCCGTGTCGCGCCCTGTCTCATGCCACTACTCCGATACTCCGAACGCCGATTCGTCCAGAACGGTAGGAAACATCACGAACACCGGCATCCTCCCATTCGGGGCGCCCCCGCCGAAGGACCCGGGACAGGGGTCACCTGGTCGGCCCCGCCGTCTCAGCGGGCGGGCGCGGCGCGCCCCGCCGGCGCCGGCTGGCTACGCTGGACGGACCAACAGCCGTGACCTAAGTCAGCGAGGAGCAGCGCCGTGGCGGTACGAGCGGTCCGGGGGGCCGTCCAACTGGAGCGGGACGAGGCCGGGCACATGGACGAGCAGGTCGGAGCCCTGCTCACCGCCGTCCTGGAGCGGAACGGACTCACCCCGGACGACCTGATCAGCATCTGGTTCACCGCCACCCCCGACCTGCACAGCGACTTCCCGGCCGCCGCCGCCCGCAAGCTCGGCATCGTCGACGTCCCGCTGATCTGCGCCCAGGAACTGGACATCGCGGGCGCCATGCCCCGGGTCGTACGGATCCTCGCGCACGTCGAGTCGGACCGCGCCCGCGCCGACATCGCCCACGTCTACCTCGGCGCCGCCGCCGCCCTGCGCAAGGACATCGCCCAGTGAGGACCGCACTCGTCATCGGCACCGGGCTCATCGGCACCTCCGCCGCGCTCGCCCTGACCCAGCGGGGCGTCGTCGTCCACCTCGTCGATCACGACCCCGAGCAGGCCCGTACGGCGGCCTCGCTGGGCGCCGGCACCGCCGAGGCGCCCAGCGGCCCCGTCGACCTGGCCGTCGTGGCCGCTCCGCCCGCACACGTCGCCGCCGTCCTCGCCGACGCCATGGGGCGCGGTGTGGCCCGCGGCTACGTCGACGTGGCCAGCGTCAAGGGCGGACCGCGCCGCGAGTTGGAGGCCCGGGGCCTGGACCTGGCGTCGTACATCGGCACCCACCCCATGTCCGGGCGCGAGAAGTCCGGCCCGCTGGCCGCCACCGCCGACCTGTTCGAGGGCCGGCCCTGGGTGCTCACCCCGACCCGGGACACCGACACCGAGGTGCTGAACCTCGCCCTGGAGCTGGTCTCGCACTGCCGGGCCGTCCCGGTCGTCATGGACGCCGACGCCCACGACCGCGCCGTGGCCCTCGTCTCCCACATGCCCCACCTGGTGTCCAGCATGGTCGCCGCCCGCCTGGAGCACGCCGAGGAGGCCGCCGTACGGCTGTGCGGGCAGGGCATCCGGGACGTGACCCGGATCGCCGCCTCCGACCCGGGCATGTGGATCGACATCCTGTCCGCCAACCCGGGCCCGGTCGCCGACCTCCTCGCGGACGTCTCCGCCGACCTCGACGAGACCGTCCGCGCCCTGCGCTCCCTGCAGTCCGCCGACGAGGACAAGCGGCGCGAGGGCAGCACGGGCATCGAGGACGTGTTGCGCCGCGGGAACGCGGGACAGGTGCGGGTGCCCGGCAAGCACGGGTCCGCGCCGCGGGCGTACGAGACGGTCGCCGTCCTCATCGACGACCAGCCCGGCCAGCTGGCCCGGATCTTCGCCGACGCGGGCCAGGCGGGGGTCAACATCGAGGACGTCCGCATCGAGCACGCGACCGGGCAGCAGGCAGGTCTGGTGCAGCTGATGGTCGAGCCGAGGGCGGTCCCGGTCCTGACCGCCGCACTGCGCGACCGGGGCTGGGCGCTGCGCCAGTAGTCCGCGCGGCCGCAGCCGGGCGCGCACGCGTCCGGACGAGTGACGGGAACCCAGTAACCTTGTGCGGGGCGCGTTCGCTCCCCCAACCTCGCCCACACCGCACCAGGAAGGTGTCCCCCCGTGGAAAACGGCGCCGCCCAGCCCGTGATTGTCGCGATCGACGGCCCCTCGGGCACCGGCAAGTCGAGCACCTCGAAGGCCGTGGCCGCGCAGCTCGGCCTGAGCTACCTCGACACCGGCGCCCAGTACCGGGCGATCACCTGGTGGATGGTGAACAACGGCATCGACCTGGAGGACCCCACCGCCATCGCCGCGGTGGCGGGCAAGCCGGAGATCGTCTCCGGCACCGACCCGGCCCACCCGACCATCACGGTCGACGGGGTGGACGTGGCCGGACCGATCCGCACCCAGGACGTCACCGCGCAGGTCAGCGCGGTCAGCGCGGTGCCCGACGTGCGCACCCGCATCACCGAGCTGCAGCGGTCGATCGCCGCCGGCGCCGAGCAGGGCATCGTCGTCGAGGGCCGCGACATCGGCACGACCGTGCTGCCCGACGCCGACCTGAAGATCTTCCTCACCGCCTCCCCGGAGGCCCGCGCCGCCCGCCGCAGCGGCGAGCTGAAGGGCGCCGACGTGCATGCCACCCGCGAGGCGCTCATCAAGCGGGACGCGGCCGACTCCGGCCGCAAGACCTCGCCGCTGGCCAAGGCCGGCGACGCGGTCGAGGTGGACACCACCGACCTCACCCTCGCCCAGGTCATCGAGTGCGTCGTCACCCTGGTCGAGGAGAAGCGGGCCGGGAAGTGAGCAAGCCGTCCACCCCGGCGGAGCCGGCCTCGGAGCGGGGCGCCGAGGTCGGGCGGCGCATCGGCGTCGGCCTGATGTACGGGCTGTGGAAGCCGCGCGTGCTCGGCGCCTGGAAGGTGCCCGCCACCGGTCCGGTGATCTTCGCCGTCAACCACTCCCACAACATCGACGGCCCCATGGTGATGGGCGTGGCACCCCGCCCGACGCACTTCCTGATCAAGCGGGAGGCGTTCGTGGGACCGCTCGGCGCCTTCCTGACCGGCATCGGCCAGGTGCAGGTGGACCGCACGTCCGCCGACCGTACGGCCATCACCCGGGCGCTCGGCGTGCTGGCGGCCGGGGGAGTGCTGGGCATCTTCCCGGAGGGCACCCGGGGCGAGGGCGACTTCGCCTCACTGCGCGCGGGGCTGGCCTACTTCGCCGTGCGCGGCGGGGCGCCGATCGTGCCGGTCGCGGTGCTCGGCAGCACGGACCGGCCCGGACGGCTGATCAAGGGGCTGCCCCCGCTGCGCTCCCGCGTCGACGTCGTCTTCGGCGACCCGTTCCAGGCCGGGGACGGCTCCGGCCGGGCCACGCGGCGGGTGCTGGACGAGGCGACCGAGGGAATCCAGAAGCAGCTCACCGGCCACCTGGAAAACGCCAGGCGCCTGACCGGGCGCTAGGCGACACTTGAGTAGTGGATCAGCCCGCCAGGGGTGCTCCACCGATCACCACGAAGGAACGACGAGGTACGGACTTCATGAACGACCAGAACCAGCCCGGCGACTCGGCTGAGCACGAGTACGACCACGGGGCGCTCGGCGACGCCGAGTACACGCAGTTCATGGAGCTTGCCGCCGAAGAGGGCTTCGACATCGAGGACGTCGAGGGAGCCATCGAGGAAGCGGGCCACGGCCCGCTGCCGGTGCTCGCCGTCGTCGGCCGCCCCAATGTCGGCAAGTCGACGCTGGTGAACCGGATCATCGGCCGCCGCGAGGCCGTCGTCGAGGACAAGCCCGGCGTCACCCGCGACCGCGTCACCTACGAGGCCGAGTGGGCGGGCCGCCGCTTCAAGGTCGTCGACACCGGCGGCTGGGAGCAGGACGTCCTCGGCATCGACGCCTCCGTGGCCGCTCAGGCCGAGTACGCGATCGAGGCGGCCGACGCGGTCGTCTTCGTCGTGGACGCAAAGGTCGGCGCCACCGACACCGACGAGGCGGTCGTCCGCCTGCTGCGCAAGGCCGGCAAGCCGGTCGTGCTGTGCGCCAACAAGGTGGACGGCCCGAGCGGCGAGTCCGACGCGGCCTACCTGTGGAACCTGGGCCTCGGCGAGCCGCACCCCGTCTCCGCCCTGCACGGCCGCGGCACCGGGGACATGCTGGACGCCGTCCTCGAGGCGCTGCCCGAGGCCCCCGAGCAGTCGTTCGGCACCGCGATCGGCGGCCCCCGCCGGATCGCCCTGATCGGCCGCCCGAACGTCGGCAAGTCCTCCCTGCTGAACAAGGTGGCCGGCGAGGAGCGCGTCGTCGTCAACGAACTCGCGGGCACCACCCGGGACCCGGTCGACGAGATGATCGAACTCGGCGGCAAGACCTGGAAGTTCGTCGACACGGCCGGCATCCGCAAACGCGTCCACCTGCAGCAGGGCGCCGACTACTACGCCTCCCTGCGCACGGCCGCCGCCGTCGAGAAGGCGGAGGTCGCCGTCGTCCTGATCGACGCCTCCGAGAACATCTCCGTGCAGGACCAGCGCATCGTCACCATGGCCGTCGAGGCGGGCCGCGCGATGGTCATCGCCTACAACAAGTGGGACACCCTCGACGAGGAGCGCCGCTACTACCTGGAGCGGGAGATCGAGACCGAGCTGGGCCAGGTCGCCTGGGCCCCCCGGGTCAACGTCTCGGCGCAGACCGGCCGGCACATGGAGAAGCTGGTCCCGGCGGTCGAGGCCGCCCTCGCCGGCTGGGAGACCCGCGTCCCCACCGGCCGCCTGAACGCCTTCCTCGGCGAGCTGGTCTCGGCTCACCCGCACCCCGTCCGGGGCGGCAAGCAGCCGCGCATCCTCTTCGGCACCCAGGCCGGCACCAAGCCCCCGCGGTTCGTGCTCTTCGCCTCCGGCTTCATCGAGGCGGGCTACCGGCGCTTCATCGAACGCCGGCTGCGCGAGGAGTTCGGCTTCGAGGGCACCCCGATCCATATCTCGGTGCGGGTGCGCGAGAAGCGCGGCGCGAAGAAGAAGTAGCGGTCACGCGCAGACATAGCGGTACGGCACGAAGGGCGGCCCCTGAGCACCAGGGGCCGCCCTTCGCCGTACGTCACATGCCCCGGCGCGGGGCCGGGGGCAGCGCGGCCGGCACGAAGTGCGTCCGCGTCTCCTGCTGCTGCCCGCCGAGCGTGCCGATCCGCTGCCACTGCGACTGTGACTGCTGCCGGGCGCTGTACGCACCGGCGCTGTAAGCGCTGTACGAACTGCTGAACGACCCCGGGCGGTGGCCGCCGTAGAAACCCGTGCTGTGCGGGATGCACCCGAAGGCGGTGAACCCCAGCTCCTCCTCGCCGCTGCGGTCACCCGGCAGCGTACGGAAGGTCCTGACCCACTCGGCGTAGAGCGAGTCGTAGATCGGCGTGGCCGACGGCCCCCCGCCCCCCTCCGGCCCCGACCGAGCGGCCGGAACAGAGGAGAACGGAGCCCGACGAGAAGGAGTGTCGTATGCGTGCACATAACTCCAAACGACCGGAACCTCAAAGAGATGCGGTGCTGGAACGCGCCCCAAAGGGGCGCGGGGAACGGCGCTAGCAACCACCACGCACCCGCACCCGCCGACGAACAGCACTCACCCGCCCCGAGGGCGCAAACTCAGGTACCGGCAAGAGGCAGAGCAGCGGCGACCAACTTCCCACTCCCCGCAGCCTTGTCGAGAGACTCCCGCAGCAGATCCTCCCGAGGCTGCCGCCCGATCGACCCCACCGGCGCCGCGAACATCAGCACCTGCTGATGCTTGTTCGCCGCCGCCCGCCAGCTGTCCGTGACCTGCAGCGGCTGGTGCGCCTGCCACCACGCCACCGGCTGTCCGCCGTTCGGCGACGGCTGCAGCACCGCGTGCAGCTGGCCCACCGCGAGCAGCACCGACCAGCCGTGCAGCACCGGCGGCACCGTGGTCAGCGCGGTCACCGGCATGAAGCCCTGCTCGATGAGGAGCGGCAGGAAGTCGTCGCCGGCCCCGGTGGAGCCCGGCCGCACGATCGGCGCGGTCGGCTCGACGACCAGCGCGGGGTGCAGCTCGCCCTCGATGAGGACGAGTCCGCTGGTCACGCCGAGCACGGCCTGCTCGGGCACGGCCTTCTCCGGCTGGCCGACCGGCCCGCTCCCGATCGAGCGGACGGCGCCCTGCAGTTGCTCCTCGGTGACCTGGACGACCTGCGAGGGCAGGCAGCCGGCGTGGGCGAAGGCGAGGACGGCAGTCTCGTCGCCGACGAACAGAACGGTGCTGGTGCGCTCCTGCCCGGAGTCGCCCGGGGTGCGGCAGGACGTGCAGTCGTAACTGCCCGGGGCGTTCTCTCCGGCGAGCAGCCGGTCGGCTTCTTCGTCGCCGATCTCGGCGCGTACGGCGTCACTGACGTCGAGCATGCGCGGCACGGTGGCTCCCTCGGGATGCGGTGCTGGGTCGGCCGGGCGGCTCCCGGCCCTGAGCCCCGGGGTTCCGGGCTCATGAAGATGACAACGGAGGACCTGTGGCCGGGGTCACGCACCGCGGGGAACGGAATCGAACCATCCCGAGCACAGCGTCACGTCCCGCCCGGAACCGGCCACTCAGCGTCAACTTCGCGCGTCGTCAAGGAACTTGTACGGGTGAAGTGAGTCACAGATCCTCTCGACTGCTGGTCGACATATCCGGAAATCAGCGGATGAAGGTGCTGGCCGAAAATCGCCGATACCCGGGGTAATGACCAACTGGCCTGGGCGGACCCGGAGTTGGTTGCCGCCGGGCGCCCCGGCTCCCTACATTCCTCCGCCGTGTGCATCGAGCACCGCTCGGGTACGTCCGCCGGCCGGCACAGGCAGCGCAGCATCGCCGCACCGGCCGCGGCGGACGGGGCGGGCGCGAGGAACCGCGAATCAGCGCGGCGAGACGCGCTCCGTCCGGGGGAGCCCGGGTTCGTGGAGAGGGAACCACATGTCCGAGTGTGCCCATACCAGCCGTACCACCGCGCGTCCCGGCAGTGCCCGCAAGGGCCGTACCGCGGCCGTCCTCGCCGGAGCCGTCCTGCTGGCCCCGCTGGGGCTGCTGGCCGCGACCGGCGACGCGGCAGCAGCCGGCAACGGCGTGTGGGACCGCATCGCCCAGTGCGAGAGCGGCGGCGACTGGCACATCAACACCGGCAACGGCTACTACGGCGGGCTCCAGTTCGCCGCCGGCACCTGGCGCGCCTACGGCGGTACCGCGTACGCTCCGACCGCCGACCGGGCCTCCAGGAGCGCGCAGATCGCCGTCGCCACCAAGGTCCAGCACGCCCAGGGCTGGGGCGCCTGGCCGGTCTGCTCGGCCCGCGCGGGAGCCTCGGGGTCCGCGCCGTCGGCGGCCTCTCCAGCCGCCTCGAAGGGCGACGTGACGACGAAGTCCGCCCCGGCGAAGGCGCCGAACCGCCCCGCGGGCCACACCAACCGCAGCGCCGCGCGCGGCGACTACACCGTCCGCGCGGGTGACACCCTCAGCAGGATCGCCGCCCGGCACGGGATGACCTGGCAGCGGGTCTACGCCGCCAACGCGTCCGTCATCGGCGGCGATCCCGACCTGATCGTCCCGGGCCAGCGCCTCGCGCTCTGACCCGTCACGTCCGGCACCCCCGCGGCCCGCGGGGGTGCCGGCGTTTTCCGCCTCCGGGGGACGCGTCCCCGTGCGGCGAGGATGTGCGCATCGCGTGAAATTCTCATGAGAACGTCGGGCGCCCTGCCGTCCCCCCCGGAATCCGGGAGAATCCCCTTGAGAAGGCGCTCCCGCCCCTTCCCGGGGCGTTTTCCGGCGTCACCATTCGAAGGGGGTCGCCGACACGCGGAAATCGAGTTCGATCAGCTCGGGAAGCCGTACGGAAACGCTCGTACGGGTGAGCAATTTCGGCCGGAACGGGTGTCGGGAACCTGTGACAGAAGTGTGACCGGAGGGGGACGCGTGCCGGGTGGTGCCAGGCCCTGCTTCCGTCGTCGGCCCCCGCGGCCTAGCGTGGCCGCATGACATCTTTCCCCACTCCGCCGGCGGAGCCCCAGGACAGTCCGGACGGGTACGTCGGCCTCGACGGCGCCCACGCCGAGCGGCTCGCCCGGGAGCGGGGGTGGCACACGGTCCGGTCGCTGCCGCCGGGTTCGATCATCACCATGGAGTACCAGGTGGGCCGGATGAACTTCGAGGTCAGCGACGGCCGGGTGTCCCGCGCCTGGAAGGGCTGAACCGGACGCCCAGCCATCCGTCAGGGGCGGGCCGGCTGGGTCGTGCCGCGCGGGACGCGTTCGGCGTGCGGCGGACGGCGGCTGCCGGCCGGGGTGACCGGGGTGCGCTCCGAGCGGGCCGAGTGCGCGCCGGTGGTGCGGTACGCCGGGGCTCGTGGGCCGCGCGCCGGTGCGACGGGCTCGCGCGCCGGGGTGGGCTGCTCGGCGGGCGCGGCACGCTGTTTGAGCAGCACGGGGGCAGGGGCGACGGGGACGGCCGGTGCGGGCACCGGGCGGCCACGACGGGCACGCCAGAGGTCGCGCAGGTCGAACAGCGCGTTCTCGGCCCGGGTGATCAGCGGCTCGAACCAGGGCAGGGCGAGCAGGATCAGCAGCCCGGCGGCCCAGCCCAGCAGCACGTCGCTCAGCCAGTGCGTACCGAGGTAGACGGTGGTGAGGCCGACGCCGAGGGAGGTGATCGCCGACAGGGCCGAGAGCCAGCGGCGAGCGCGCGGACTGGAGGCCAGATAGGCCAGAATTCCCCAGGTCACCACGGCGTTCGCGGTGTGGCCGCTGGGAAATATATCGCCGCCCATGCCCATCTCGTTCGAACCGATCACGGTCGCGTAGTGCGGACCGAGCCGCCCCATCCCGAGCTTGGCGGCGCCGACCGTGATGTTCAGCAGCAGCAGCGAGGTCGCCAGCGTCAGCAGCGGGCGCAGGGTGTGCTGCCGCCAGGAACGCCAGCCCAGCCAGGCCGCGACCATCACCGCGGTGGGGCCGCGCTGGCCGAGCACCACGTAGTAGTCGAGGAACGCGTGGATCTGCGGCCACTGCTGGTACGGGCGGAAGAACATGACCTGCCAGTCCAGCCGGACCAGCCAGGAAGTGATCACCACGGCCCACACGATCGCCAGGTAAAAGGCGAGGGTCGCCGTGAACAGCACGACCCGGTGCCGGCTCATCCTGGGCACGTCGATGTGAGCCGGTCGTTCCGGCTCACGGTCCAGCCTGGCGAACACCCGGTCCAGACGCCGGGTCAGGCTTCGTTCGGTACGCACCCAATCGACGTTACAGCGAGTGAGCTGTGTTCCCTGTCAAAACAGCTGGGTCGTGATGACGATGTGATGTGGGAAACGTCTCAACAGCGCCCAGAATTCCACTGGTTCCGCAATCCGTTGAGAAGGCTTCCGGCAATTCCTTTGATCATGCCGGGCGGCAGTCTTATGGCACTTATGAATTCGTTCACCGGTTCACCGGGTGGAATGGGTGCGGGAGGGGTCACGGCGGGCCGGAACCGTTCAGCCAGAACGCCCCGTAGATCGCCGAGGCCACCGCCACACCCGCAACGGTCAGCACCGACCGGGAGCGGCGCGTCCGGGCCAGGGCGCGGGCGAGCGGCAGCAGCAGCGGGAACGCGGGCATCAGCAGCCGGGGCTTGGAGCCGAAGTAGCTCGACGCGCACAGGGCGAGCGCGAGCACGACCCCCGTGTAGACGAGCAGCGGCAGCGGCTGCCGCTGCCGTACGCCCGCCAGGTAGAGCCGGACGAGCAGGGCGACGCCGGCGATCAGGCCGAGGCCGACGAGCGCCGACGGGAACGACGTGAGCTTGCCGACGGCGAAGCGGGCGAAGGCGTACCCGCCGTCGAAGCCGTTGCGCCAGCCGGCCTGGACGTCGAGGTAGCCGAAGAGGCCCTTTCCGGTGCGGTGGCCGACCCACAGGACATAGCCGGCGGTGCCCAGCGGGGCGATCAGCAGACCGAGGGCGCGGCGCAAGGAAGGGGGGGCGCCGGGCAAGGCGGGGGCGTGCGAGGCGAGAGGGAGGGCGCGTGCTGTGTTGTGCGCGCTGCTCGCGCTCTGTACGCGCCCGGCGCGCGCGCTGCTCGCCGGGCTCGGGGCGCATTCGTCGTCGCGTGCGCCGTGCGCCCCCCGCGCGCTTCGGTCTCGCACGAACGAGACAAGGCCCGCCGCCCACACCGCCGCGACCACAGCGAGCCCTACCGGCCGGGTCAGCCCGGCGAGCGCCGCCAGCGTCCCTGCGGCCACCCACCGCCCGGTCAGCACCGCGTACAGCGACCACGCGGCCAGCGCCGTGAACAGCGACTCGCTGTACGCCATCGACTGCACGATCCCCACCGGCAGCACGGCCCACAGCAGCACCGCGTACAGGCCTGCCCGCGCCCCGTACACCCGCTCCGCGACCGCGAAGATCCCGCCCGCCGCCGCCAGCGAGGCCAGCAGGCTCACCACGAGACCGGCGTCCGCGTACGACAGCGGCCCGCACGCGTGCAGCAGCCGCTCCAGCCAGGGCAGCAGCGGGAAGAACGCCAGGTTGGAATGCAGGTCGCCGTTCGGCAGCCGCACCTCGTAGCCGTACCCGAGGTGGGCGACCCGGGTGTACCACAGGGCATCCCAGCGCGCGGTCAGCAGCGTGTACCCGCTCTTACAGCGCGCGGCGCTCCACACCGCCAGCACGACCAGGCCCAGGGCGCGCACGGCGGCGTACCCGAGCAGGGCCGGAGCCGCCCGCCGGACAGGCCCTAGGGGGGCGCGGGCCGGGGCCACGCGCGTCGCGAGATCGGTCACGGGCTCGATTATCGACCGGACCGGGAACCCGGCCGGCCGCCGGGGCGTTTTCAAGGGCGGAGGACGTGGCGTACGCCACATGGGTTCCCTGCCGCGTGTGAGAGGTCCGCCACGCGTCCGCGGAACGAACTCGCGTACGCTCAGGTGTCACCCGCGTGGGATCGCGCGGGCCGGAGACCCCGCTCCTCTCCGGCCGTACGACGGGAGTCCCCACCCCGTCGGTCCGCCGCACGCGAGGGATCATCTGGGAGGTACGTACATGTCCGGGACGACCACGGCCGCCGCACTGCTGCGCCGTCGGGCGGCCGGGGCCGGTGCCAACCGCTGGGTCGTGCTCGTCGTCCTCTGTGTCAGCCTGCTGCTCGTCGCCCTCGACGCGACGGTGCTGCACGTGGCGGTCCCCGCCGTCACCGAGGACCTGCGGCCCGGCGCGATAGAACTGCTCTGGATCGTCGACGTCTACCCACTGGTCTGCGCCTCGCTGCTGATCCTCTTCGGCACGCTGGGCGACCGGGTCGGCCGCAGACGCATCCTGCTGCTCGGCTACGCCCTCTTCGGGGTCGCCTCCGCGGTGGCCGCGTTCGCGCAGACCGCCGAGACGCTGATCCTCGCCCGCGCCCTGCTCGGCGTCGGCGGCGCGATGATCATGCCGGCCACGCTGTCGATCCTCCGCCAGGTCTTTCCCGACCGGCGCGAGCGCGCGCTGGCCATCGGCATCTGGAGCGCTGTGGCCGCGGTCGGCGCGGCGGTCGGACCGCTGCTCGGCGGATTCCTGCTGGAGCACTTCTGGTGGGGCGCGGTCTTCCTGATCAACATCCCGCTGATGCTGGTCAGCCTGCCGGTGGGCCGGATCCTGCTGCCCGAGTCGCGCGGCGACGGGGCCGGCCCCTGGGACGTGACCGGCGCCCTGATGGCGGCGGTCGGCCTGTTCGGCGTCGTCTTCGGCGTGAAGCGGCTGGGCGGCGGCGAGCCGGTGGCGAGCCCGCTCACCGTGCTGCCGCTGCTGATCGGTGCCGCACTCGTCCTCCTCTTCGTACGGCGCCAGCGGCGGCACCCGCATCCGCTGGTGGACCTGCGGATGTTCCGCCGCCCGGCGTTCAGCACCGCCGTGGGCTGCATCGTGCTGGCGATGCTCGCCCTGGTCGGCCTGGAGCTGATCGCGGCGCAGTACCTGCAACTGGTGCTCGGCCTCTCCCCGCTGCAGACCGGCCTGCGGCTGCTGCCCCTGACCGTCGCCGCGATGGCGGCGGGCCTGGCCGGCGCGCGGATGCTGCGCCGCTTCGGACCGCGCCGGATGGTGTGCTTCGGCTTCTGCCTGACCGCCACCGCGGTCGTGACGCTGACGGCCATGGGCGGCGTGGACGACGCGCCCCTGCTGCTGACCGGTTTCGTGCTGCTGGGCTTCGGCCTGGAGATGACGCTGTTCGGGGCGTACGAGTCGATGCTGAGCGAAGCCCCGCCGGCACAGGCCGGCGGTGCGGCGGCGATCGGCGAGACGTCGTACCAGCTCGGCGCCGGCATCGGCATCGCGCTGCTCGGCAGTGTGATGAACGCCGCCTACGCCCCCGGCCTCGCCTCGGTGCCGGGCGTCCCGGCACGGGCCTCGGCCGCGGCGAGCAACTCGCTGGGCGAGGCCTACGAGGTCGCCGGGCATCTCGGCGGCCCCGCCGGAGCCGCCCTGCGCCACACGGCCCGGCACTCCTTCGTCCACGGCCTCCATGTCACGCTCCTGGTCAGCGCGGGCCTGCTGCTGCTCGGCGCGGTCATGGCCCTGCGCCTGCCGCGGGTGATGCACTGCCCCGAGGAGAACACCGAGCCGGGCCTCGCCGTCCACAGCGGCCTCCCCGCCGAGACCGGCTTCCCCGCCCCCAGGCAGGCCGAGCGGCCGGCACCGGCCGCCGGGGCCGGGCAGCGGGAGTGGCCCGCGACGGTCGCGCGGTCACGGGAGACGGAGTGGCTGCGGTCGGCCGAGCTGCCGACCGGGGCCGAGCGGCCGTGGGCCGGCGAGACACCAGTGGCGGCGGAGCACGCGCAGGCGGCCGAGTCGTCGGCGGCGAGCGAACACCCGTGGGGGAGCGGGGCGCCGGCGGCGGACGGCGGACTGCGGGCGATCGGCAGGCCGCGCACACCCGACGGGTCCCCGAAGACCGACGTGCCCCGGAAGGCCGACGAGCCCTGGAAGGCCGACGAGCCCTGGAAGGCCGACGAGCCCTGGGCGCTCGGCCTGCCCCGCGCGATCGGCAGGCCCCGGGCGGCCGAGGACCACCGGGCGGCCGAGGCCCTCCGCACGGCCGACGGCCACCGCACCGCCGACGACCCCGGCTCCGGCAGCGCCGCACGGACGGCTGACAGCCGCCCGGCCGCCGACGGCCGCCGGACCTCCCGGACCGCCTCGGCGGACAGGTCCCGCGCACCCGGCAAGCCCCGGGTGGGCGCCGCTCGAGTGGTGGCGCTGGACGCGGGGGACGGCGCACCGTAACGTCGGCTCCGGAATCGTAACTAGCGCTGCTAGTTTTCAGAGTGCCTCAGTGTGCCGGAGGGTGTTCCATGTCCGCGTCCGCGAAGCTGCCCCCGTTCGACCCCGCCGACCCCCTCGGGATCGACGACCTCCTGGACCCGGAGGACCTGGCCGTCCGGGACACCGTGCGCGCCTGGGCGGCCGACCGCGTCCTGCCGTACGTCGCCGACTGGTACGAGAAGGGCGAGCTGCCCGGCATCCGTGACCTCGCGCGCGAACTCGGCTCCATCGGCGCCCTCGGCATGTCCCTGTCCGGGTACGGCTGCGCCGGCGCCACGGCCGTGCAGTACGGCCTGGCCTGCCTGGAGCTGGAGGCCGCCGACTCGGGCATCCGCTCCCTGGTCTCCGTGCAGGGCTCCCTCGCCATGTACGCGATCCACCGCTTCGGCAGCGAGGAGCAGAAGCAGCGGTGGCTGCCCCGCATGGCCGCCGGCGAGGTGATCGGCTGCTTCGGACTCACCGAACCCGACCACGGCTCCGACCCCGCCTCCATGCGCACCCACGCCAAGCGCGACGGCGGCGACTGGATCCTCAACGGCCGCAAGATGTGGATCACCAACGGCTCGGTCGCCGGGGTGGCCGTCGTCTGGGCGCAGACCGAGGACGGCATCCGCGGCTTCGCCGTACCGACCGACACCCCCGGTTTCTCCGCCCCGGAGATCAAGCACAAGTGGTCGCTGCGCGCCTCGGTCACCAGCGAACTCGTGATGGACGACGTACGGCTGCCCGCCGACGCCGTGCTGCCGGAGGTCACGGGGCTGCGCGGACCGCTGAGCTGTCTCTCGCACGCCCGGTACGGCATCGTCTGGGGCGCCATGGGCGCCGCGCGCAGCAGCCTTGAGGCGGCCGTCGACTACGCGAAGTCGCGGGAGCAGTTCGGGCGGCCGATCGGGGGCTTCCAGCTCACCCAGGCCAAGCTCGCCGACATGGCGGTCGAACTGCACAAGGGGATTCTGCTCGCCCATCACCTGGGGCGGCGCATGGACGCGGGCCGGCTGCGTCCGGAGCAGGTCAGCTTCGGCAAGCTCAACAACGTCCGCGAGGCCATCGAGATCTGCCGCACGGCGCGGACGATCCTCGGTGCCAACGGGATCTCCCTGGAGTACCCGGTGATGCGGCACGCGACCAACCTGGAATCGGTGCTCACCTACGAGGGCACCGTCGAGATGCACCAGCTCGTGCTGGGCAAGGCGCTCACCGGGCTCGACGCGTTCCGCTGAGCCCGTCGGCGGCCCCGATGGTCTTGTAGGGGGAGGCAGGGCCGGTGAGCGGCCCTGCCTCAGCTCTGGTTGAAGAAGCCGTCCGAACGGTGCTGGGACGCGTCCCCGCTGATGATCTCCGTGTCGGCCGGGGTCAGCAGGAACACGCGGTTGGACACGCGGTCGATCGAACCGCGCAGGCCGAAGATGAGCCCGGCCGCGAAGTCGACGACGCGCTTGGCGTCGGCCGGTTCCATCGCCGTGAGGTTCATGATCACCGGGACGCCGTCCCGGAACAGCTCGCCGATGGCGCGGGCGTCCCGGAAGCTGTCCGGGGTGACCGTACCGATCCGGCGGTCCTTCTCCTCGGCCTTGTCCGTGGCCACCTTCACCCGGGGGTCCGTGACCCAGGCACCCTCGGACTCGGCGCCCTCGGTGTAGTCGTCGTCGTAGTAGCGCTCGTCATCGTTGTCGTCGACGAGGCCGAGCCACGCACTCGCCTTGCGTACCGATCCCATGGACGCCTCCTCTCACAGCGGTCCTTCTTGCTTCCGCATCCCTATGGTCATCCATGATGCGGACGGCGCGCCAAGTGAATAGACGCCGCGCGGGGGGTTTGTGACGGTACTGGTGCACAGCGCGTCCGTCGAGAGTCCTTGTGCCCCAAGGGTCGTGACTCATACGGCTGCTGACTGTGAGTGAAATATGATTGTCATGGGCGTACGGGTGATGCACGGTGCGTACGGGTGAACGAGCGGACCGATACGCCGCTTATACGACGTCGGTACGAGCGGACGGTCGGCCGATACGATGCGGCGGCTCAACATCGCTTCACGCCACGGGGGATCGTCGTGTTCGGAATCGTACGACCATGCAGTCACCGGCTCGGAGAGGGCCTCAAGGCCCAGTGGATGGCGCACATGTGCGGCCTGTGCCTGGCCCTGCGCCGCGATCACGGACAATTCGCCCGAATCGTGACGAACTATGACGCACTGCTCATATCGGTTCTGACGGAGGCTCAGGCCGGAATTCGGGGTACGTCGCGGCGCACCGCCGGCCCGTGTCCGCTGCGCGGGATGCGCACGGCGTCCGTGGCCAAGGGTGAGGGGGCACGGCTGGCCGCCGCCGTGTCCCTGGTGCTCGCCTCTGCCAAGATCCGCGACCACGTCGCCGACGGGGACGGTCTGCTGGCCCGCGGGCCGGTGGCCGTCGCCGCGCGCCGGGTCGCCGCGAACTGGACGCGGGCCGGGGCGCGCGGCGGTTCGGCGGTCGGGTTCGACACCGCCGTCCTCCTGGACGCCGTCGAGCGCCAGACCGGCGTCGAGGCGCTCGCCGGGCACGGCACCCCGCTGCTCGCGGTCACCGAGCCCACCGAGACCGCGACGGGCGCCGCCTTCGCTCACACCGCCGTCCTGGCCGGGCGGCCGGGCAACGCCGGGCCGCTCGCCGAGGCGGGCCGGCTCTTCGGCCGGCTCGCCCACCTCCTGGACGCCGTCGAGGACAGGGACGCCGACGCCGCGTCGGGCGCCTGGAACCCGCTGACGGCCACTGGAACGTCCTTGCCCGAGGCGCGCCGGCTCGCCGACGACGCCCTGCACGGCATCCGCCTGGCCCTGCGCGAGGCCGAGTTCACCGACGGCGCGCTGGTCCACCGGCTCCTCGTCCACGAACTGCGCCGATCCGTGGACCGGGCGTTCGGCGCGGGGCACGCGAGGCATGGCGCGCATCAAAGGCCACTGCATGAGGGCTTGGGCCACCCGAACCTGAGTCACCCCAACCTGGGCCACCCGGACGTGGGTCGGCCCGGTTTCGGGCACCCGCCCGCCCACAAGCCGCGCGGCTTCCTGGCCGGCTGCGGCATGTTCGCCCTCCTCTGCTGCGGCTGCCGGATGTGCTGCGCCGAGGAGTACGAGGGCCCCTGGTCCCGGAAGAAGCGCGAGGGCTGCTGCCGGGACTGCGACTGCGACTGCCCGTGCGACGGCTGCGACGGCTGTGATGGCTGCGGCGACTGCTGTTGTTGCCCGTGTGACGGCTGTTGACCAGGAGCCGCCCACTGATCCTCCTCTTGGGAGCGGAAGGCCCTACGGGGCGGGGGCCCGTGAGACGCTGCCGGAGTGGCGGGGTCCTGACGTGTACTGGTCAAGAGAAGGGCAGTGCACGGTCCGGAGCCTGATCCGCTAGGCGAACGCGCGTAGTTCGGCCGAAGGTTGAAGGCTGTACGGCCGAAAGGCGCCCTTGTGCCGACCGGCCGTTCGGCCGAATACTCCCCCTCAGCGCTTGCCGGGGGCACGCGCTGCCGGAAACCTGAGACATCGGAACCCGGTGCGCACGGCCTCCGTACGCGATGCCCCCTGGCTGCGCCTCACGGGCCCCGACCCCACGCGGGCCCCCGACTTCCCCTGGGAGGGAACGACACGTGAGGATCAAGCGCACCACTCCCCGCACCGGAACGGCGAGACGGACCCGGCTGGTCGCCGTGACCACGGGCCTGCTGGCCGTGGCCGCGTTCGCCGCCCCCACCGCCAACGCCGCGAACGCCGGCGACAACCACACGTTCAGCGCCAACCAGCTCACCCGTGCGAGCGACTCCGTCCTCAAGGCCGACGTCCCGGGCACCGCCTGGGCGGTGGACAGCAGGACCGACCGGGTCGTCGTCACCGTCGACAGCACCGTGTCCCCGGCCGAGATCGCCAAGATCAGGCGGCAGGCCGGCGCCGGCGCGGACGCGCTCACCATCAAGCACACCGACGGGAAGTTCAACAAGCTCATCACCGGCGGCGACGCCATCTACGGCGGCCAGTACCGCTGTTCGCTGGGCTTCAACGTGCACAGCGGCAGCACGTACTACTTCCTGACCGCCGGCCACTGCGGCCAGGTCGCCTCCACCTGGTACAGCAACTCCAGCCACAGCACCGTGCTGGGCACCAACGTCGGCTACAGCTTCCCGGGCAACGACTACGCGCTGGTGCGCTACACCAACTCGTCCGTCTCGCACCCGAGCGCGGTCGGCGGCCAGTCCATCACCCGGGCGGCCACGCCCAGCGTGGGCCAGACCGTCTACCGGCGCGGCTCCACCACGGGCACGCACAGCGGCCGGGTGACCGCGCTGAACGCCACCGTCAACTACGGCGGCGGTGACGTCGTCTACGGGCTGATCCAGACCACGGTCTGCGCCGAGGGCGGCGACAGCGGCGGCCCGCTCTACTACGGCAGCACCGCCTACGGTCTGACGTCCGGCGGCAGCGGCGACTGCTCCTCCGGCGGTACGACGTTCTTCCAGCCGGTCACCGAGGCGCTGAGCCACTACGGCGTGAGCGTCGGCTGAGGTTCGTCCGTCCTCCCGGCCCGCCGGTGGTGGGCCACCCGGGCCCCCGTACGCCGCGGCGTACGGGGGCTTCGCCGTGTCCCGCATCGGCTGTGTCCCGCATCCCGCATCCAAAGGGGCGGAATCGAGCCACCGTTGGCGGTCGACGCCCGGTGAGAGGTTACTCGCTCGTAGTGTTTGCAGTGCGAATTCCCAGGGACGACTGGCCTCGGTCCAGTGGGGCGGGGGCGTACGGGGTACCCGTGCGCGCGTCCTGAAGTCGACCTTGTGTGCTCCCTGTGCGGCTCGGAATAGTGGGCGCCCGTCAACCAGCCTTCCGTCCCGTGAGTCCCCACAACTCCGCGGGTCGATCCCCCCACAGGAGGACGTGAGTTGCAGCACCGACGCATACCCAGGCGACGGGCCGCCGTGATCGGAGCGGGCATCACCGCCCTGGTAGCCGCGGGAGTCACCTTCCAGACTGCGAACGCCAGCGAACCCTCCCACGCCGCAACGCAGCCCCGGGTCCTGTCGGCCCCGGCGGCCGGAAAGCTCGCCTCCAGCCTGCTGAGCGGCCTCGGTTCCGGCGCGGCCGGCAGCTACTACGACGCCGGGTCCCAGAGCCTCGTCGTCAACGTGCTCGACCAGACCGCCGCCAGGACCGTCGAGGCGGCCGGCGCCAAGGCCAGACTCGTCACCCACTCCCTCGCCGAACTCGACGGCGCCCGCGCGATGCTGAAGAAGGACGCGACCATCCCCGGCACCTCGTGGGCGACCGACCCGGTCAGCGACAAGGTCGTCGTCACCGCGGACCGTACGGTGTCCACGGCGCGGTGGGGCAAGCTCTCCCAGGTGGTCGCCGGGCTCGGCGGCAAGGCCGAACTCAAGCGGTCCAAGGGGACCTTCAAGCCCTTCGTCGCCGGTGGCGACGCGATCACCGGCTCGGGCGGTCGCTGCTCGCTCGGCTTCAACGTGGTCAAGGACGGGCAGCCGTACTTCCTGACCGCGGGGCACTGCACCGAGGCCATCTCCAGCTGGTCGGACTCCTCGGGCGCCGTGATCGGCCAGAACGCGCAGTCCAGCTTCCCGGGCAACGACTTCGGGCTGGTGAAGTACACGGCCGGTACCGATCATCCGAGCGAGGTCGACCTCTACAACGGCTCGGCCCAGCAGATCACCGGCGCGGCGGAGGCGACCGTCGGCATGAAGGTCACGCGCAGCGGCTCCACCACGCATGTGCACGACGGCACGGTCACCGGCCTGAACGCCACCGTCAACTACTCGGAGGGCACGGTCAGCGGGCTCATCCAGACCGATGTGTGCGCCGAGCCCGGGGACAGCGGCGGCTCGCTGTTCTCCGGGAGTAACGCCATCGGGCTGACCTCGGGCGGCAGCGGTGACTGCACCTCCGGCGGGGAGACGTTCTTCCAACCCGTCACCGAGGCGCTGTCCGCCACGGGGAGCCAGATCGGCTGACGTTACGGCGACTCGGAGCCGCTGAGGCCGTCGGGGTCCCGCGCCGGGTCCGTCCGGGGCGGGACCCTTCCGTGTGCGCGGGCGCGGAGGGTGGCCATCAGGAGGGTGACCGCGATGCCGCCCAGGGCCCAGCCCGCCAGGACCCAGAGCGCGCCCGTGCTGCCGTTGCCCCGGAAGTAGGCGATGGAGCGAGCCGCCCAGGTGCCCGCGCCCGGCGGCAGGGTCGGCCCGATCGTGCTCCAGAAGGGGGGCAGCAGCGGGAAGGGGAAGGCGCCGCCGGCGCTCGGGTTGCCCGCGATCACCACCAGCAGGATCGCCAGGCCGATGCCGACGATGCCGAAGACGCCCTGGAGGGCGAGGGTGGCCGCGCCCACCGCGAAGGTGATCAGGGCCCCCAGCCCCCACAGGGCGTACACGCTGCCGGGCAGGGCGCCCAGCGCGGGGCCCACGATCAGCGCGCCGCCCAGCCCGCCGGCGGCCGCCACCAGCGCCATCGCCGACAGGCGGATCACCGCGCGCCGGGGGTTGGCGGGCCGGGCGCCGGTGCTGACCGCCAGGGCCGAGGCGCACAGATAGCCGCCCACGCACCAGCCGACGACGAGGTAGAACGACGACAGGCCGTTGAAGTCCCCGGCCGAGGCGGGGGCCACGTCCACCACGCGCACGGTGCGGTGCTGGGCCGCGTCCAGGCCGGTGATGAGGTTCTTCAGGGTGGTGGCGAGGGCTGTGCCGCCGCCGGTGGCCACCAGGAGGGTGTCGGTGGTGCCGCGGGGGTCGACGACCAGGGCGCCGTCGAGGTCCCGGTGCAGGATCCGGCTGCGGGCGGTCCGGGCGTCCGGCACGGTCCGGGGGCTCAGCGGGTGGCCCGCCAGCTGGTCGAGCCGGGTCACCGTCCGGTCGGCCACGGGCTGCGGGGCCACCACCCCGAAGGCGATGTCCCGGGGCTGTGGGTGGTGCAGGGCGCCCACGTAGGAGGCGATGAAGAGCAGCTGGAGAGCGATCACACCGATGACGAGCGCCGTGGCCCGGGGGGTCACGGCGTCCTTCAGCTCGGCGAGGAAGGAGCGGTCGGGCGGGGCCGCCCCGGCTGTTCGGCTCATCCCCCCACGGTCCGGGCAAACCGGTGTTTGCGCAGGTGGGAGGCGGCTGAACGGATGTCGCACAGATGTTCGAGAATGGAGGTATGGTGGGGTGACGGGGTAGGGAACTGATGTTCGAAGAGTCGTTCGGGGCTCACGAGTGCGGGAGGTGCGTGTGCCGGGCTTCGCGCATCTGCACACCGTCTCCGGGTTCTCCCTGAGGTACGGCGCCTCGCATCCGGAGCGGCTGGCCGAGCGCGCCTCGGAGCGGGGCATGGACGCCCTCGCGCTGACCGACCGCGACACCCTCGCCGGCGCCGTGCGCTTCGCCAAGGCCTGCGCCGGGGCGGGGGTCCGTCCGCTGTTCGGGGTCGACCTGGCGGTGGGCGCGCCGGAGGCCGTACGACGGGAACGGCGTCGTACGCCGGTGCGCGGGGGTGCCTTTGTCGATGAGTCGACCCCACGGGTGACCTTTCTCGCCCGGGACGGCGCCCGGGGCTGGGCTGGCCTGTGCCGGCTCGTCACCGCCGCCCACCGGGGCGAGGGCCCGCCCCTGCTGCCCTGGGGCGAGAACCACGGGGACGGGCTGACCGTCCTGCTCGGGCCGGGCTCGGACGTGGGGCGGGCCCTCGCCGCCGGCCGTCCCGACCGGGCCGCGAAGCTCCTCGGCCCCTGGCGCGAGGTCTACGGCGACGCGCTGCGGCTGGAGACCGTCTGGCACGGCCGGCAGGGCACCGGCGCCGGGTCCCTGCGGCTGGCCGCCCGTACCGTCGGCTTCGCCGCCGAGCAGCGGATCCGGCCCGTGCTCAGCAACGCCGTCCGCTACGCCGACCCCGGCCAGGGCCCGGTCGCCGACGTGCTGGACGCCGCCCGGCGGCTGGTGCCGATCGACCCCGCCGGGGAGCTGGACTCCGGCGAGGCCTGGCTGAAGGACGCCCGCGCCATGCTGCGGGTCGCCGAGCGGGTGGTGGAGGCGGCCGGCTACCGGCGCGACACCGCCCACCGGCTGCTGGAGCAGACCGGGGCCACGGCCGCCGCGTGCCTGGTCGACCCGGAGGACGACCTCGGCATCGGCACCGTCCACTTCCCCGAGGCCCGCCTCGTCGGCGCCGGCCGCCGCACCGCCCAGCGGACGCTCGCCTCCCGGGCGGTGGCCGGGATGGTCCGGCTCGGGTACGGCGGCCGGCGCGCGTACTGGGAGCGGATGCACGACGAACTGGACATCATCGCCCACCACGGCTTCGCCTCCTACTTCCTGACGGTCGCCCAGGTCGTGGACGACGTGAAGGGGATGGGCATCCGGGTGGCGGCACGCGGTTCCGGCGCGGGCTCCCTGGTCAACCACGTCCTCGGCATCGCGAACGCCGACCCGGTCGAGCACGGGCTGCTGATGGAGCGCTTCCTGTCCAAGGAGCGCGTCGTGCTGCCCGACATCGACATCGACGTGGAGTCCGCGCGCCGGCTGGAGGTCTACCGGGCGATCATCGGCCGGTTCGGCACCGAGCGGGTCGCCACCGTCTCCATGCCCGAGACCTACCGGGTGCGGCACGCCGTCCGGGACGTGGGGGCCGCGCTGTCCATGGACCCGGCGGAGATCGACCGGGTGGCCAAGTCCTTCCCGCACATCCGCGCCCGGGACGCCCGCGCGGCGCTGGCGGAACTGCCCGAACTCAAGGAGCTGGCGGGGGAGGAGGATAAGTACGGCAGGCTGTGGGAGCTGGTCGAGGCGCTAGACGCCCTCCCGCGCGGGGTCGCCATGCACCCGTGCGGGGTGCTGCTGTCCGACGCCTCGCTGCTCGCCCGTACGCCGGTGGTGCCGACCAGCGGCGAGGGGCTGCCCATGTCGCAGTTCGACAAGGAGGACGTGGAGGACCTCGGGCTGCTCAAGCTCGACGTGCTGGGCGTGCGGATGCAGTCGGCGATGGCGCACGCGGTCGCCGAGGTGGAGCGGACGGCCGGTGAGCGGATCGAGCTGGACTCCCTGACGCCGGGCGACCCGGCGACCTACCAGCTCATCCGGTCGGCGGAGACACTGGGCTGCTTCCAGATCGAGTCACCGGGCCAGCGGGACCTGGTGGGGCGGCTGCAGCCGAGCACCTTCCACGACCTGGTCGTCGACATCTCGCTGTTCCGGCCCGGCCCGGTCGCCGCCGACATGGTGCGGCCGTTCATCGAGGCCCGGCACGGGCGGGCGCCCGTCCGGTACCCGCACCCCGACCTGGAGCGGCCGCTGAAGGAGACGTACGGCGTCGTCGTCTTCCACGAGCAGGTCATCGACATCGTCGCCGTGCTGACCGGCTGCGGGCGCGGGGAGGCCGACCGGGTCCGGCGCGGGCTGTCCGACCCGGAGTCGCAGGGGCGGATCAAGGTGTGGTTCGCCCAGCAGGCGGCGGCGAACGGGTACGACGCGGAAACGATCCGGCGCACCTGGGAAATCGTGGAGGCCTTCGGCAGCTACGGCTTCTGCAAGGCGCACGCGGTCGCGTTCGCCGTACCGACCTACCAGTCGGCATGGCTGAAGGCCCATCACCCGGCCGCCTTCTACGCCGGGCTGCTCACGCACGACCCCGGGATGTACCCCAAGCGGCTGCTGCTGGCGGACGCGCGGCGCCGCGGGGTGCCGATCCTGCCGCTGGACGTGAACGTGTCGGGAGTCGCCCACCGTATCGAACTGGTGTCTGAATCGCCCGGGAATCCGGGGCGTTGGGGGCTCCGCCTCGCCCTGTCCGACGTGCACGGCATCAGCGAGGCCGAGGCGAAGCGGATCGCCGGCGGACAGCCGTACGCCTCCCTGCTCGACTTCTGGGAGCGGGCCCGGCCGAGCCGTCCGCTGGCCGGCCGGCTGGCCCAGGTGGGCGCGCTGGACGCGTTCGGCGCCAACCGGCGCGACCTGCAACTGCACCTGACCGAACTGCACCGGGGCGCCCGGGGCGGCGGCGGGGGCCAGCTCCCCCTGTCCGGAGGGCGGAAGACCGCCCCGGCCGGGCTGCCCGACCTCACCGCGTCGGAGCGGCTCAGCGCCGAGCTGGGCGTGCTGTCCATGGACGCCTCCCGCAACCTGATGGACGACCACCGGGAGTTCCTGGAGGAGCTGGGCGTGGTCTCCGCGCGCCGGCTGCGCGAGGCCCGGCACGGCGAGACCGTGCTGGTCGCGGGCGCCAAGGCGGCCACCCAGACCCCGCCGATCCGGTCCGGCAAGCGGGTCATCTTCTCCACGCTGGACGACGGCACGGGCCTGGTCGACCTCGCCTTCTTCGACGACTCGCACGACGCCTGCGCCCACACCGTCTTCCACTCCTGGCTGCTGCTCGTGCGCGGGGTGGTCCAGCGGCGCGGCCCGCGCAGTCTCAGCGTGGTCGGTTCGGCCGCCTGGAACCTCGCCGAACTCGTCGAACTGCGCGCCGGCGGCGGCCTCGACGAGGTGGCGGCCCGGCTCGCCGAACCACCGGGCGCGCCCGGGGACGGTCCCGCGCCGGGCGGAAAGGGACCAGACGGGGAGGGGCCCTCCCGGGCCCGGCTCGCCGGTTCCGACGGGCGGCCCGCGCCGGCCGGCTCCGCCGCCCCTGAGCGGAGGGAGGGCCGCCGGATCCGTATGCCCACGGGGTACGAGATGCACCCCTGGGCCGATCTGCGCCCCGCGGGCGAAGGGCCCGCGGTGGGAAGGAAGTTGTGGCACCAGAGTCCGGGGAGTGCGGGATGACCATCCTCTGCGTACGTTTCCAGCTGCCGTCGGAGCACGAGGCGGCCCTGCCCGGACTGCTCGGGCTGCTGGAGGAGTTCACCCCGGTCGTCGAGGCGCTGCCCCCGGACGGCGCGCTGGCCGACCTGCGGGGCGCCGAACGCTTCTTCGGGCGCGACGCCGTGGAACTGGCCTCGGTGATCCGGGTCCGCTCCATCGCGCTGTACGGCGTCGACTGCGTGATCGGCGCCGGACCGGGCCCCATGTTGGCCCGCATGGCGCTGCGCGCCGCCCGGCCCGGGGTGACCTGCGCCGTGCCCGGCGACCCGGACGGCGTCGCGGAGTTCCTCGCCGGACGGCCCGTGGCCGCGCTGCCCGGCGTCGGCCCGGCGACCGCCCGCACCCTGTGCGAGTACGGCCTCGACACCCTCGGTCTGGTCGCCGCCGCGCCCCTGTCCACGCTCCAGCGGCTGATCGGCGCGAAGGCGGGCCGTGAACTGCGGGAGAAGGCGACCGGCGTCGACCGCGGCCGGGTCGTGCCGAACGCCGTCTCGCGCTCACTGGCGACCGAACGCGCCTTCGACATAGACGAGTTGAACCCAGACCGACACCGCAGGGAACTGCTGTCCGCCGCCGAGGAGATCGGCGCCCGGCTGCGCGCGGTGGAGAAGGTCTGCCGCACCCTGACCCTCACCGTCCGCTACGCCGACCGGTCCTCCACCACCCGCAGCCGCACCCTCGCCGAGCCGACCGCGCACTCGGCGGCCCTGACGAAGGCGGCCTACGGCATGTACGAGGCCCTGGGCCTCCAGCGTGCCCGGGTCCGCGCCCTCACCCTGCGCGCCGAGGGCCTGACCCCCGCCGACCAGGCCTCCCACCAGCTCACCTTCGACCCCGTGGACGAGAAGGCCCGCCGTATCGAGGAGGTCGCGGACCGGGCCCGCGCGAAGTTCGGCCCCCGCGCGGTGATGCCGGGATCGCTGGCGGCGTAATTCCTTTGCTGAGCTGCTCAGTTGGCCCACGGGGGAGTGATCACGGTGCCGTCGGCCAGCTCCGCCTCCAGGCCGACGGACGTGGTCACCCAGGACAGGGCGGTGTGGTCGGCCGGGTTCTCGACGGCCAGGGTGGCACCGGGATTGATGATCACCGTGTCGCCGGCCGAGACCCGCTCGGTGTGTCCGTCGAGGGTGATCAGCAGTTCGCCGACGAGCACGTGGAAGATCTCCTCCCGGTTGACGGTGTGCGCGGGCGCCCTGGTGCCCGCCGGGATCTCACCCCGCCAGGCGCACAGTTCCTTGCTGCCGGTCAGCGGGGTGGCGTACGAGACGAAACGGGCGCCGTGGATCTCATGGGTGACTGCTTCGGAGGAGCGGACGACGGGCATGGTGATCTCCGTTGGAAGGGAAAAAGTCAAGCTACTTGTCTATATGGTCAAGCTATTTGACCAATACGTCAAGGGTGTTTCAATGCCCCCGTGCAGAACTCCGACGCCATGGCCCTGTCCGCCGCCCTCCTCGCCGTAGCGGGGGACCTCGTCCAGCGCATCCATGACGGGGTGGCGGCCCGCGGTTTCACGGACATCCGGCCCGCCCACGGCTTCGCCTTCGCGCGGCTCGCCCCCGACGGGGCCACGGCCACCGAACTCGCCGCGCACCTCGGGGTCACCAAGCAGGCCGCCGGCCAGCTGGTCGACGAGATCGTCCGCAAGGGGTACGCCGAGCGCAGGCCGCATCCCGAGGACGCGCGCGCCCGGCTGGTGGTGCTGACCGAGCGGGGGTGGAGCTGTACCCGGGCTGCCGACGCGGCGGCCGCCGAGGTGGTGTCCGGGTGGGCCGGCCTGCTAGGTGAGGCGGAGGTGCGCGCACTGCTGGACCGGCTGGCGCGACTGGCGCCCCACGGTCCGATCAGGCCGGCGTGGTGAGAAGGCCCGGCGAACGGGCGCCTCTGGTTATCACTGGAAGTTTTTACTGACGCGTAACTTCACTCCTCTGCTACTCGCCCGTAACTTGACAAGTGAACAGCATCCCGTGATCCGGATCACAGGGCCAGGTCATCGCAACCCCACCCTTGACCCGCAAGGAGATCGCCAGATGCTGCCCTGGAAACGAGCGCTCAGACCGTTCGCCGCGCTCCTCCTCACCGCCGCGGTCGCCACCGTCCCCGCCGCCACCGCGCACGCCGCCGGCACCGCCCCCAGTACCGGCTGGAACGACTACTCCTGCAAGCCCTCCGCCGACCACCCCCGCCCGGTCGTCCTGGTCCACGGGACCCTCGGCAACTCCATCGACAACTGGCTGTCCCTCGCGCCGTACCTGGAGCACCGCGGGTACTGCGTCTTCTCCCTGGACTACGGCCAGTTGCCCGGCGTCCCCGTCTTCTACGGCCTGGGCCCCATCGACAAGTCGGCCGGACAGCTGGCCACGTTCGTCGACCGGGTCCGCACCGCCACCGGCGCCGCCAAGGTCGACCTGGTCGGCCACTCCCAGGGCGGCATGATGCCCCGCTACTACCTGAAGTTCCTCGGCGGCGCCGCCAAGGTGAACGCCCTCGTCGGACTCGCCCCCGACAACCACGGCACCGACCTGGACGGCCTCACCAACCTGCTGCCGTACTTCCCCGGCGCCGAGGACCTGATCAAGGCCACCACCCCCGGCCTCGCCGACCAGATCACCGGCTCGGACTTCCTCACCAAGCTCAACGCGGGCGGCGACACCGTCCCCGGAGTGCGCTACACGGTCATCGCCACCAAGCACGACGAGGTGGCGACGCCCTGGAAGAGCCAGTACCTGAGCGGTTCGGACGTCCACAACGTCCTGCTCCAGGACCTGTGCCCGCTCGACCTGTCCGAGCACGTGGCGATCGGCCTGTTCGACCGGATCGCGTTCCACGAGGTGGCCAACGCGCTCGACCCGGCCCACGCCTCCGCCACCACCTGCGCGTCGGCCTTCAGCTGACCGTCGTGTGCCGCCGGGGCCCGTCCGGCCTGAGCCGCCGGACAGGCCCCGGATTCCCCCGGCCGAGGACCGGCTACGACCGGCGTCCGCCCGTCGCGCGGCGCCGCACGGACAGGAACAGCGCGGCCGAACCGAGCGCCAGGGCCGCCGCGCCGCCGATCGCGAGGTACGAGGTGCCGCCCGCGGCGCCGGTCTCGGCGAGGTCACCGGAACGCCCGGCGGCCTGAGGCCGGTTGACCGGAGCCGTGGCGGCCGGCTCGACGGAGGTGCCGCCGCCGTGCGCGTGTCCGTCGTGCTTGACCGTCGACTTTCCGGCTCCGGCCTCGACCTGCGCGTCGGAGGGCGCGGAAGCGGTGGGCCCGGGGGAGCTGGGCGCGGGGGCAGTGCCGCCGGCCCCACCGGCGTTGCCGCTGCCGTTGTTGCTACCGCCGAAGTCGACGTCGGAGCAGGAGTAGAACGCCTCCGGACTGTCCGAGCGCTGCCAGACGGCGTACAGCAGCTGCTTGCCGGTCCGTTCCGGCAGCCTGCCGGAGAACGTGTAGAAGCCGCCCGAGGCGACCGGGTCCGTGGCCGTCGCGACGGGGTGCGCGAGGTCCAGCGCCGACCACGCCAGCGGCTTCGCCGGGTCGTAGCCGGGCTTCGTCAGATAGACCGTGAAGGTGCCCTTGTGCGGCGCGGTCACCCGGTACCTGAAGGTGTACGACCCGCCGTGCACGCGCGTCGCCGGCCAGTCGGCGCGGGCCAGGTCGAGCCCCTTGAACTCCTCGTTGCCGGCGCTGCACAGCTTGCCGTCCGGGATGAGCTGCCGGTGCCGCCCGGCCGCGTCGCCGATCCGGATGCCGTTCCAGTCGTACAGCGCCTGCGTGCCACCGGCCGCCACGGCCGCCTTGCAGGCCGCGGACCCCGGGTGCTCGGGGCCCTCCGCGTAGCACTGCGAGACCCGGCTGACCGGGTCGCCCATCGAACCGTGCGCGGAGGCCGGCGCGGCGGAGAGAACGGTCAGGGCGAGCGGCGCGACTGAGGTGACCGCGACGGCGACGGCCTTGCGGCGTGCGGGCATGACGAACTCCTCGGAACGGTCTCTGGGTGGGGGCTGATCCCGTGGGGGGACTCAGAAACTAGCCCGAGGAGACCGTGAATTCGCCTGCCGTCCCCTGCCGAGGGGGATTCTTATGGCGGCGTTAAGGGAGCGCTGAGGCAGGCCTCAGACAGCCGTGCCGCACACGTCAGCCGTCCGGCCACCAGGTGCGCGCGATGTCCTTGCGCACCTCCGGGCGGGCGGCGGGGCGTTGCTCGTCCGCCTCCTCGCGGATCCGGCGGCTGTCCGTCCTCTTCAGGGGCTTCTGCACGGTCACACGGCGCATGGCTGCCTCCTTCGTGCCTACCGGGTTCCGCGTCTGGCACGGAGGTAGACCCTTTCGGCGAGAGTTCCTCATCGGAGCCGGTCTGTCAGTGGCGGGTGTCACTCTGGGGACATGACGAACGACAGTGATCGCATGGTTGCGGGGCGTACCGAAGTCGACTGGGACGCGGCGGCGGCCGACTTCGACGACGAGCCGGACCACGGGCTGCGCGACCCCGGCGTGCGCGCCGCCTGGGCGGCCAGGCTCCGCACCTGGCTCCCCGGCCGCCCCGCCGACGTCCTCGACCTCGGCTGCGGCACCGGCAGCCTGTCGCTCCTCGCGTCCGAGCAGGGGCACCGGGTGACCGGTGTCGACCGTTCCCCGGCCATGGTCGACCGCGCCCGCGCCAAGCTCGCCGGCCGGGACGCCGTGGTCCTGCCCGGTGACGCGGAGGCCCCGCCGGTGGGGGAGCAGCGCTTCGACGTCGTCCTCGTACGGCACCTGCTGTGGGCGCTGCCCGGCCCCGCCCGCGTGCTGCGCCACTGGCGGGACCTGCTGCGGCCCGGCGGCCGGCTGGTGCTGGTCGAGGGTGTGTGGGGCACCCTCGACCCGGCCGGCATACCCGCCGACCTGCTCACCGGCCTGCTGGCACCCCTGGCCCGGCAGGTGCGCGTCGAGCCGCTGTCCGGGGACGAGGCGCTGTGGGGCAAGACCGTGCACGACGAGCGGTACGCGGTGCTGGCCGTGGTCTGAGACCGCCGGCATGCCGCGATGCCGTCGGCGTGCTCCGAGGTGCCGCGGTCGCGTCTTCAGGGCAGCAGCTCCTCGAAGGCGCCCTCGCGGGCCCGCCGCTCCAGCTCGTCCAGCGCGGCCACGGCCGCCGATGCCGCCGCCGGGTCGGACTCCGTCAGCCCGCTCGCGGCGAACTCGTCCTCGTCCAGCCGTCGTATGTCCGTGCCGTCGGCCGACCGCCACAGGTCCAGGTCGAGGTCCTCCACCACGAGTTCGGCTCCCGAGAGCACCGCGGGGCGGGTGACGTCGCAGTACCAGCCCTTCACCGTGCCGTCCGCCGCGCGGACCTCCTTCACGGAGTACCACCGGTCCCGCCAGTAGTGCTCGGTGAACACGTCGCCCGGCTCGAAGCGCACGAAGCCGAAGTCGCGCACGCCCTCGCCCGCCCAGGGGGCGCGCACGGACAGCCTGGTGCCGTCGTCGCCCAGCAGCTCCGCCGCGTAACGGATCTTCGTGCGGCCGCCCTTGACCAGCACGACCTCCACCAGGGCCGCCGGCCCTGCCGGCTTCGCGGGCTCAGCCGAGTTCGCGGGCATAGCGCACCTCCGACGCGCAGATCTCGTACCCGAGCCACCTGTTGACGGCGATCATCGGATCGTTGCCGGTGTCGTTGCCCGTGAAGGCCTCGGTGACGCCGGCGGCACGGGCCCGGTACAGGGAGTGGATCTTGGCGAGCTTGGCCAGGCCGCGGCCGCGGTGCGCGCGGGCGGTGCCGGTCATCGCCGACGAGTAGCGGCCGTCGCCGTCGGTGTAGGCCACGCTGAAGGCGACCGGACGGCCGTCGACGACCGCCGCCATGGTCAGCTCGCGGTCCAGCAGCGGATGCTTCCAGGTCTGCTCGACCCAGGTGTCGTAGTCGGTGAACTCGAAGCCCACGTCACCCGGTTCGTCCGCCACCGTCTCGGCGTCCAGCTCGAACAGGGGGCGCGGGTCGTCCGCGAAGTCCGCCGCGCTGCGCAGTTCGACGCCCGTCGGGACCTCCGGGAGCGGCGGCAGCGTGGCCTTCGCCAGGTCCAGGCGCAGGAAGTGGGCGGAGCGGCGGCGCTCGTAGCCGCGCCGCTCCGCGAACGCGCGGTTGGCCGGCTCGTCCAGCACCCAGCTGAACAGCGTGGTCGCGCCCTGGTCGCCCAGGTACTCCTCGGCGACCCGGGCCAGCAGGCGGCCCGCGCCGCGGCCGGTGCGGTCCGGCCGGACGTACACGTTCACCATGCCCTGGCCGGGCTCGGAGCTGTCGTACGCCAGATGGACCTGGGCGGTGCCGATCACCTCGCCGTCCTCCTCCGCCACGAGGGGGCGGTACCGGGCGTCGGGATGGGTGTGCACGGCGTTGTGGCGGACCGAGTCCGCGGTGAACAGGATGTACGGCAGGGCGAGTCGGCGGACGCGGGCGAAGCCCTCGGTGTCCGCGGGGACGTCCGGGCGCAGGTCGCGCACGATCACGGTCATGGTCCGGCACCGTACGTCGCGAACTGCCGGGGTGCCTCTCATTTTCCGCCGGGTGCGGGACAATCGGCGGGTGAGCCTGAAGATCCACATCGATGACAGCGCGCCGCCGTACGAGCAGGTACGGGCGCAGATCTCCGAGCAGGCGCGGGCCGGTGCACTGCCGGTGGGCTACCGGCTGCCGACCGTGCGCGGGCTGGCCGAGTCGCTGGGGCTCGCGGTGAACACGGTCGCCAAGGCCTACCGGGCGCTGGAGGGCGACGGGGTGATCGAGACGCGGGGCCGCAACGGAACGTACGTGGCCGCTGCCGGCTCGGCCGCGGAGCGCGAGGCGTCGCTGGCCGCGCAGGCGTACGTGGAGCGGGTACGGCGGCTGGGGCTGGGGGAGGCGGCCGCACTGTCCGCCGTGCGGGACGCCCTGCGGGCGGCTTATGGGGGGTAGGGGGCGCGGGGACATCGGCCGGGACTGAGGGGAGTTCGGCACCGCCGGGAGACGCCGTCGTGGCTGAGCGCCGTCGAGGCGGAGAGAAATCGAGCGGCGTGCTCGTCCGCCCGGCGTGGGGCGCGACGTCGCGGCGGGGACCGGTCACCGGTGCTTCGTGGGCTCCGGGGTTCGGGTCACTGCCAGACCCGCTCGTGTCGCCGCTCGTGCGAAGGTCACCGCGTCCTGGACTGCCGCGCCGCCCGGGTCGTTGTTGAAGTAGGCGTGGACGGGCTCCTCGTCCGGCCAGGTCGTGGCGATGCGGTCGACCCAGGTTTCCAGGGAGCGGTGGCCGTAGCGGGGCCAGGGCCGGGCGCGGCCCTGGTGGAAGCGGACGTAGCCCCAGGGGGCCGTGCGCCACAGCGGGGTGACGGGGCGGGCCTGGATGTCCGCCCAGCACAGGGCCGCTCCCCGGGAGGAGAGGACGTCGCGGACCTCGGGTGTCCACCAGGAGTCGTGGCGGGGCTCGACCGCGACCCGGGTGTCCGGCGGGAAGCAGGCCAGGCACGCGGCCAGCAGGGCCGGGTCGGCGCGCAGCGTCGGCGGGAGCTGGAGGAGGACCGGGCCGAGCCGGTCACCGAGGCCGGCGGCGTGCGTCATCAGCCTGTGGACCGGCTCCTCGGGCTCCTTCAGGCGCTTGATGTGGGTCAGGTACCGGCTGGCCTTGACCGCGACCGTGAAGTCCGGCGGGACGCGCTGCCGCCAGGCGGCGAAGGTGTCGTAAGACGGCAGCCGGTAGAACGCGTTGTTGATCTCCACCGTGGCGAACAGCCGCGTGTACTCCTCCAGCCACAGCCGCGTCGGGACCCCGGCCGGGTACACCAGGTCCCGCCAGTCCTTGTACTGCCACCCCGAGGTGCCGACGAACAGGGTCATACCAGCATCAAAGCACTACAGGTACAGTCCCGCGTCCGCCCCGTCCCGCGCGCCCGGCACGGAGGTCGGTGCCGTGCCCCGCCGCAGCGCGTACAGCTCCGCGAGCGTGGCGCCCTCCCGGCCGACGCCCTTCTCGGTGCCGAGCCAGTCCACCGCCTCCGGGCGGGTCAGCGGGCCCACCTCGATGCGGGCCAGACAGCGGCCGGGCCGGACCACGGCCGGGTGCAGCCGCTCGAGGTCCTCGTTGGTGGTGACCCCCACCAGCACGTTCCGGCCCTGGCCGAGCAGGCCGTCGGTGAGGTTGAGCAGCCGGGACAGGGCCTGGCCGGCGGTGTGCCGGGCCTCGCCGCGGATCAGTTCGTCGCAGTCCTCCAGCAGGAGCAGCCGCCAGCGGCCCTTGCCGCCCGCGTCGTCCTCGCCGATCGCGATGTCCATCAGATAGCCGACGTCGGAGAAGAGGCGTTCGGGGTCGAGGACGCAGTCCACCTGGCACCAGTCCCGCCAGGACCGGGCCAGCGTGCGCAGCGCGGAGGTCTTGCCGGTGCCGGGCGGCCCGTGCAGCAGGAGCAGCCGGCCCGCGATGTCCTCGGGGGTCGTCCTCATCAGGGTGTCCATCGCCTCGGCCACCGGCGCCGTGTAGTTGGGCCGCACCTCGTCCCAGGTGCCGGCCGAGATCTGCCGGGTGGTGCGGTGCGGGCCGCGGCGCGGGGAGACGTACCAGAAGCCCATCGTCACGTTCTCCGGCTGCGGTTCCGGGTCGTCGGCCGCGCCGTCCGTGGCCCGGTCCAGGACCGACTTCGCCAGTTCGGCGCTGGTCGCGGTGACCGTGACGTCCGCGCCCCGGTTCCAGCGGGAGATCAGCAGGGTCCAGCCCTCGCCCTCGGCGAGGGTCGCGCTGCGGTCGTCGTCGCGGGCGATCCGCAGCACCCGGGCACCCTCGGGCAGCAGGGTCGCGCCCGAGCGCACGCGGTCGATGTTCACGGCGTGCGAGTACGGCTGCTCGCCCGTCGCGAAGCGGCCGAGGAACAGCGCGTCGACGACGTCGGACGGCGAGTCGGAGTCGTCGACGTGGAGCCGGATCGGCAGGGCGTCGTGTGGGTTGGCGGACATGCCGCCATGATCCGGTACCGATGCCGTCCGCGCACGGCATTTCCGCCGCTTGTCCCGGTCTTCTCCCGGTCTCCCCGACACCTGCCCGGCAACGGGACTCCGCCGTTACTGTTGTCCTCGATGCGACGTCATGGGTGGTATACGGGGACTCGGCGGTGGCGGCTCACCGCCCTGCTCGGAGTGGGCGTGGCCGTCCTGGCCCTGGTCGTGACCCTGATCCACACGCTGCCCGGCGGCGGCAGCACCGCCGGGACCTCGCGCGCCGGCGACAAGGTGCACGGCACGCCCGCCGTACCGGACGGCCCCCCCGAGCCGTCCGTGGGCTGGGGTTTCACCCACACCCAGTACAGCGCGGACGAGGGCAGCGCCACCGCTACCGGACGCGTCCGGCGACTGCTCGCGCGGGACGGCGGGCTGCCGCAGGACCAGGCCCTCATGGGCTGGGGCGCCGACAACCCCGAGCCGGTCAAGGGGCATTACGACTTCGGCGCGATGGACCGCCGTATCGACTTCATCCGCGCCTCCGGCGGTACCCCCGTCGTCACGCTGTGCTGCTCCCCGGACTGGATGAAGGGCGGCAGGGCCGGCGTCGACAACACGAACTGGAGCCAGGCCGCGCTGGAGACCGCGCCCACCCCGGAGCACTACCAGGACTTCGCCGACCTCGCCGCGACCGTCGCCCGCCGCTACCCCGACGTACGGCACTTCCTCGTCTGGAACGAGTTCAAGGGCTTCTGGAACGACGCGAAGCACCGCTGGGACTACGAGGGCTACACGAAGATGTACAACCTCGTCTACCGGGCGCTGAAGAAGGTCGACAAGGACATCATGGTCGGCGGCCCGTACCTGGTGATGGACAGCCTCGACCCCCGCGACCCGAACGCCTCCGGCGCGCTGAAGGGCCCCTGGGGGGCCATGGACCAGCGCGTCATCGACGCCTTCGACTACTGGAACACCCACAAGGCGGGCGCCGACTTCGTGGTCGTCGACGGCTCCAGCTACACCAACGACGACGAGCTGCTGCCGAACGAGTTCGGCGCCACCGACAAACTCACCGCCGTCAGTGCCTGGGTGCGCCGCCAGACCCACGACCTGCCCCTGTGGTGGGCGGAGTACTACGTGGAGCCCGGCGACGCCAACGACGACCGCAAGGGCTGGTCCGAGCAGCACCGCCTGGCCGTCCACGCCGCCGGCCTCATCGCCATGGCCAAGGGCGGCGCGGACTCCGGCTTCTACTGGAACCCGGAGGAGAAGTCCGGCACCGACTGCCCCGGCTGCCTGTGGACGCCGACCGACACCGCGGCAGGCGGCCGTGAACTGCCCATGTACAGCCTCCTCTCCCGCTTCGACCAAGCCTTCCCCCCCGGCAGCCACTACGAGCCGGACCCCGTCGCCCCGGACGACGTACCCAACGTCCGCGTCCTCGCCACCGCCAAGACCGCCCTCGTCGTCAACACCCTCAACCGCACGATCAGCGCCCGCGTCGACGGCAAACGATTCGCCCTACGGCCCTACGAGGTGAAGTGGCTCGCCCGCTGAGCCACTTCACCCCCTTCACTTCATCGTCAGGAAGCGTTGGATCAGGGAGGCCAGGAACAGGGTCAGGAGGGGGAGGGAGAACCAGAAGCTGCTCTGGAGCAGGCGTAGGTGACGGATGGTCGGGCGGGCTGCCACTCGGAGCAGTTCGCGGGCGGTCAACAGGAGGATCAGGGCCACGGCGGCCAGGGCGCCGACCACCGACCAGGGGGTCCAGGTCACCTGCGGGCCGATGGGGCCCGGTGCCGGTTTGGGGACCGGGCCGGGCGGCTGCTTGCGCATCGCGTACACGGTGACGTCGTCGTTGCGGAGGACCTTGGTCAGGTCCTGCCGGTTGTCGAGGTTCCGGATCAGCCCGGACTCCCAGGTCGGCGCGTAGCCCGCGTCCAGCCGCAGGTACGTCACCTGACTTTCGTTGATCATGAGGTACGAGTTCGGGCCCGCGTCCTTCAGGGCCTTCACCAGGCCCGACACCAGCTGCGGGTCGGCCGGCGCCAGGGTCGGCACGTAGTTCACCCGCTCCATGTCCCGCGCGCCCCACGGCAGCGCCGGAGTCACGTCGTTGACCGTGTCCTGGGTGAGCCACAGCAGCCGTACCGTCGGCTTGTCGTGCGCGTACACCCAGTTCATGGCGGCGACCTCGCCGGGCCGGGTCCGCTCGAACGGCTCGTTGCCCCAGCGGGCGACCAGGAAGCCGCCCATGAGCAGCAGCCCGACCAGCAGCGCGGCGACCGGGGCCAGCCGGTTGCGGCCCTTCTCCCGTTCCCCGGCGGTGGCTCCGGTGCGCGGGAAGAGGGCGAGGGCGCCCAGCAGGGCCGCGCCCGGGAGCGCGAACATGAAGACGCGCAGCGCCATCTCACCGCCGTACGACTGCATGCCGAAGCCCAGGAACGGTACGAACGTGAGGACCAGCAGCGAGCGTTCGCGGTACCGGTTCAGGCGCCGGCGCAGCCAGCCCCAGCAGGCGAACCCCAGGACGGAGCCGGCCAGCAGCACGCGTGTGTACAGCACCAGCTTGTGCGTCGGACTGCCGCCCTGGATACGGCCGGACACCGAGGTCGACACGTTGCCGCCCACCCCGCCGACCCCGCCGAACAGGTCGTCGAAGTGCCCCGACCAGTACGGCTCGGCCATGAAGCCGAGCCAGGCCGCGACGACCACCGCGAACAGGATGGGCAGCCCGCGCAGTTCGGAACGCCGGGCGAGGACCAGGACTGCGAGCACGCCGAGCATCACGAACGGGGTGAGCTGGTGCGCCGGGACGCTCGCCGCGAACAGGCCGATCAGCACCAGCAGCAGGACGGCCCGTTGCCGCCGGTCGGCCGGCTCGACCTCGGCCTCACCGGGCCGGTAGCGCGTCCAGAGCACGCGTGGGGCGCGGAACCAGACCAGCAGCACCGCCACGAACATCAGGTACAGCAGATAGGTGAAGCCCTGCGGGGAGAAGTAGTCCTGGCCGACCCACCCGCTCAGCATGAACAGCCAGATCCCGGTCCACTTGGCCCGCCAGCTCGCCCGCAGCGACCGGGTGAGCAGGAACATCGGTGCCAGGTAGGCGAGTTGCACGGCGGTCGGCCACCAGCGGATGACCTCGGTGAAGTCCTTGATCCCGCAGGCCCGCCCGACGAACGCGCCCACCGCGAAGAAGCCGGGCCAGCTCCAGCGGGCGTCCAGGTCGGGTACGGCGGACCCGGTGCGGTCGATGTAGTCGATGAAGCCGAGGTGCTGCCAGGCCGTCGGGAACCGGGGGTCGGTCTCGATCACGGCGGGCAGCGCGTGCAGGGAGATCACCGTCGCCAGCAGCGTGATCAGCAGCAGCGCCCGGTGTTCCCGGCGCAGCCGGAGCAGCGCGGCGAACACCGTGATCAGCAGCGCCGCCCCGGCCAGCGTGGGCAGGGGCAGCACTGAGACCAGCCCGAGCCCGCCCATCCGGTCCAGATCGGCCTCGCCGAGCCGCGACGCGGGCACCCAGTACAGCAGCAGGGCCGCCACGAGCAGACAGCCGAGGACGACACCGGTGCGGGTGGGCAGCAGCCGGTGCCGGGAGGGGGGCGGTGGCGGCTCCTCCGGTCCGCCGGTCTCCGGTACGTCGGTCTCCGGTCCGCAGGTTTCCGGTACGTCGCCGCCGGGCTCCGACTGCCGCGGCAGCAAGGCCTCGCCGGGCCCCAGCGACGCCGCCGTGCCCGGTTCCCGCTCCTCCACCGGCAGCCCCGGCCGGGGCCCCTCGGCGACCGGAGTACGTGACGTGCCCGGGGCCGGCCGGACCGGCAGCGTCCACGTCGGCCGGTCGTCCCCGGCGGCGTCCGCGTCCACCACCGGCGTGCCCGCGGGCGGGGTTCCGGGCCCCGGGCGGACGTCCGGCCGGCGTTCGACGTGGTCGAAATCGACGTGGATGCCGAGGGCCAGGGTGTCGCCGTCCAGCGCCCAGGCCGGGCCGCGCCGGCGCGACGGGGCGGCAGGCACCGGGACCTCGCGCGCCCCCAGGTCGGCGAGGTCGCCGTCCGGTGCCGCCGAGTCAGGTACGGCGTCCGGCGCGGCCCGCAGCGTCCGCCACAGCCTCGGTGCGGCCAGCGTGACGATCACCGTGAGGCTGGAGATCTCGGCGACCCCGGCACCCGTGAGGCCCATCCGGGGCAGCAGGAGCAGCGTCAGCCCCAGCACGAGCACGCACAACAGGCCCTGCATCCAGGCGAGTCCGCCGGTGCGGCTCTGGGCGCGCAGCACCGCGAAGTACGTCTCCATCACGACCCGCAGCAGCGCGCCGACGGCGAACCAGCGCAGCAGCGGGGTCGCCGCCTCGGCGTAGTCGTCGCCGAACACGCCGAGGATCCACGGGGCCGCGAGGAACAGGAGCCCGCAGATCGGCAGCATGATCCGGGCCATCCGCCGCAGCGCGGCCCGGGTGTTGGCGGCGAGCCGCGCGGGGTCGTGCGAGCCCTCGACCGTGAGGGACGCGCCCATGTTGATGGCGAGCAGGTTGACGGTGCCGCCGATGGTGGTGGTGATGTAGAAGTACGCGTTGTCCTCGGAGCTGACCTGCGAGGCGATGATCACCGGGACCAGGTAGACCACGGCGAGGGAGAACAGGGACCCGGTGTAGTCCCCGGCGAGGAAGCGGCCGACCTCCTTCAGCGTCGGCGGACGGGCGCGGTCCTCGGTGGCCTTGACGTGCCGGGGGACCAGCCGCCGGAACACCAGCCAGCCCAGCGGCACCACGGAGGTGGCGATCGCCGCGACCCAGGACACGAAGACACCCGTGGTCGGCACGGCCACCGCGAACGCCACGAGCAGCGCCAGCTTGACCGCCGAGAACACGGTGTTGCCGACCGGCACCCAGGGCGCGCTGCGCAGCCCGGTCAGCACCCCGTCCTGCAGGGTGAGCAGGTTCCACGCGGCGACGGCCGCGATGAAGCCGAGCCCGTTGAGGGGACCGTGCAGGAAGCGGTACGACGGTCCCCACGCGTCCAGGGTGAGCAGGAACACCCCGGCGGCCACCGCCACGACCAGTGAACTTCCCGCGTAGGTACGCAGGATGAGGCGGCCGGTGCGCTGCCCGGACACCGGGATGAACCGGGCGAGTGCGCCGGTCAGGGTCACCGCGGTCAGCCCGGCGAGGAGCTTCATCGCGGCGATGGCGGCCGAGCCCTGCCCGACCGCCGACTCGGAGTAGTAGCGGGCGGCGGCGAGCCAGAAGCCGAGGCCGAGGACGGCGGAGATGCCGGTGTTGAGCATCAGCGCGTAGGCGTTGCGGAACAGCGGACTGCCGCCGGGCGCCCGGCCCATGCCGGGCAGGCGCAGGCGGCGCCCCGACGGTGCGGGCGCCTCGGTGCCGGGCGCTGGGGCCTCGGTCGTGGTCGTGGTCGTGGTCGTGTCAGACACGGGAACGGATGGCCTTCCGGCGGACCTGGCGTGCTCTCCGGACGAGGGCGTACCCCTGGGTGAGGGCGCGGTCCCGGGCGAAGGTGCGGGCGATCGCGCGGCCCTGGAGCAGCCGCTCGAACTCCTCGGCACCGGTGCTCCGCCGGACCGTGACGCGCCGCAGGGCGTACGGCCCCTGCCGGCGGCGGGCGAGCGCGTTGCCGACCGCGAGCGCCTGGTCGTACCCGGCCGCGCGCACGGCCCGGCGGACCCGGCGGTCGGAGTAGCCGTACGGGTAGGCGAACGACACCGGCCCGCCGCCGCCCAGTTCAGCGGCGATGATCTTCGTGCTGTCGGTCAGTTCGGCGGCCAGAGCGGTGTCGTCGAGCTGGTCGAGCTGCGGGTGGGTGTGGCTGTGCCCGCCGATCTCGACGCCGGCCGCGGCGAGTTCGCGCACCTGGGGCCAGTCGAGCATGGTGTCCAGGCCGCCTCCGGTGTCGCGGGCGCCCCTGATCCAGCCCGTCGAGACGAACAGGGTGGCGGGGAAGCCGTGCTGGGCGAGGACGGGCAGCGCGTACCGGTGCACGCCCTCGTAACCGTCGTCGAACGTGATCAGCACCGGCCGGTCGGGCAGCGGCCGGCCGGACCGCCAGCGCGCCGCCAGCTCGGCGGTGGTGAGGGGGGTCAGGCCCAGGTCCGCGACGAGTGCCATCTGCCCGGCGAACGCCTCCGGCGCGACCGACAGCCCCCGGGTGGCGTCGTTCGGCGCGGTCGCGACGGCGTGGTACATCAGGATCGGCACGGCCGCGTCACTCATATCCGCCCTCCTCGTCCAGACCCGGCCCGTCGGCCCGGTCGGCCATCGCGCTCCCGCCGGCCCCGGCGCCCGTCGTGTCCCCGGCGGTCCCATGGACGCGTGCGGCCCGGTCGGCCCGCGCGGCCGCCGCCGGCCCCCGGGCCCCTTCGGTCTTCAAGCTGCCGTCGGACCCGGCGCCCGTCGTGCCCCCGGTGGTTTCATGGACGCGTGCGGCCCGGCCGGCCCGTGCGGCCGCCGGCGGCCCTTCGGGCTGTTCGGTCTTTGCGGCCCTGTCCGCCCCCTCGGCCATGTCGATCGGGACCACCGTGAACCTCGGTCCGCCGCGTCGGGACCGTACGCTGCCCATCACGTAGCCGCTCGCCGCCGTGAGGACGCCGGTGATGATGGCGGCCGCGCGGCCGGCGCCGCCGGGGCGGGCGAGCAGGGCGTCGCGCAGCCCGCGGGCGACGCCGGCGGGCAGGACGCGGGTGGTGTACCGGCGTTCGGACTCCAGGCCCTTGCCGGCGCCGACGCTGCGGGCGACCAGCGCCTTGGACAGGCCCTCGGCGTAGGCGCGGGTGCGGAAGTACGCGAAGTGCTCGCGGGCCGCGGGCACCCGGTGGTGGATCACCGCGCGGTCGTCGATGAGCAGGACGGCGTCCGGGCGGGCGCGGGTGAGGCGGATGCACAGTTCCGTCTCCTCGCAGCCCAGTGGGCGCCGGTCCCCGTCGCGGCCGATGCCGGTGGCGAACCCGCCGGCCGCGTGGAACGCCGTACGCCGGAAGGAGGCGTTGCCGCCGAGGACGTTGCGCACCCGGACCCGGCCGGGCGGCAGGCCGCGGTAGGTGCAGCCCACCACCCAGTCGAACTCCTCCGGGAACCAGGCCGGGCGCCGGCCCGACGCCCAGACGGGTTCCGTGCGCCCGCCGACCGCCAGCACGCGCGGGTCGGCGTAGCCCTCGGCGAACCGGCGCAGCCAGTCCCGTTCGGCGACGGCGTCGTCGTCGAGGAACGCGATGACCTCGCCGTGGGAGGCGGCGATGCCGGTGTTGCGGCCGGCCGACAGGCCGCGCGGGCCGACGTTGGGCAGCACCCGGACGTCCCCGGCCGCCTTGTACTCGCGCCACAGCCGGTCCAGCAGGGCCCGGTTGTGGTCGACGACCAGGAGCGTCTCGCGCGCCCGGTACGACTGCGCGCGCACCGAGGCGACCGCCGCGAGGATGTCCTCCCAGCGGTCCTCGGTGTACACGCAGATCACGACGGAGATGCCGGGATCGCTCAAGACACTTCTCCCCGCACCGTGTCGAGCAGGGGGGAGTGCTGTTCCTGGCGGCGCAGCTCCCGGCGGTTGGAGCGTTCCTTGAGGATCACCTTCAGCACGCGCAGCCCGTCCCGCACGGCGCGCAGATTGCTCGCGCCGTGGATGCGGAGGTACTCGTGGCTCGGGATCTCCTGCACCTTCAGCCCCGCCTTGACGACTCTGATGTTCATCAGGGTCTCGACCTCGAAGCCGGTGCAGTCCAGCTCGATCTTGTCCAGGCAGTGCCGCCAGAACGCGTTGTAGCCGTAGCAGAGGTCGGTGTAGCGGGCGCCGAACTTGCGGTTGACGGTCGTGCACAGCGCCCAGTTGCCGAGCTTGCGGATGAACGTCATGTCGTCGGTCCCGCCGCCGTTGGCGAAGCGCGAGCCCTTCGCGAAGTCGGCGCCGGAGACCAGCGCGGAGACGTAGGACACGATCTCGTTGCCATCGGCCGAGCCGTCCGCGTCGACCATGACGATGATGTCGCCGGTGCACGCCTCGAACCCGGTGATCAGGGCATCCCCCTTGCCCCGGCCCCGCTGCTCGACGACCCGTACCGCCGGCCACAGCGAGCGGGCCACCTCGACGGTGTCGTCCGTGGAGTTGCCGTCCACGAGCACCACTTCGTGTATCCAGTCCGGGAGAGTCTTGAAGACGTACGGCAGGTTCTCCGCCTCGTTCATGGCGGGAATCACCACGCTCACGGGCGGGGTGATCGCCAGGTGGGAGGAGATGGGCCGGTAGTCGGCGGCGGTCAGCGGATCCTGGCCCGAACTAGGCGGGCGCAGCACGGAACTCATGGGTTTTTCCCTCTCGTCCGGTGGACCGCCCGCCCCTGGGCGGCCCGGCTGTGTGTCCGGTTCGAAAGGGGGGTTCTCATCGTCGGCACGGCACGGCGGACCGCCCGTGCGTTCGGATGAGCTGGCAAAGCTGGCCGGCCCGCCGGAAAGAGAACGGCGCCCGGTCGCGCGGCACGGCCCGGCCACCGATGCGGTCACCGAGCACGGCACCCCCCTACCGCGCCCCGCGCCGGTACGTCACGGCCCTGAGCCCTCCCCTGAACCGTGTGCTGACGGACCGATGCGGGTGAGATGTACGACGGTATTGACGGTTGAAGCGGAATAGCAAGACCTGGAACGAAGTCTCACTGTTTTCGTTGGTTTAACCCTTACAGCACGTTAGCCGACTTTGTTCCCCCTTGCGGGCGTTTTGCCGAACGTGCTGTTTCCCGGACGAGGGCCGGGAGCAGCAGGGCGAGGCTGAGCGCGGTCACCGCGACGACCCCGCCGCGCACCGACCAGCGGTGGACGGCCAGCATGCCCTGCGCCACCAGCATGTTGAGGACCACCGAGCCCGCAAGGGCGCTCAGGGTCCGGCCGAAGACTTCCAGCCCCCGCAGGTGCGCGGCGATGGCCGCGGCCGGCGCAACGAGCAGGAAGAACAGGGTGCACGGAGCGCGCAGCGGTGAGCCGGAACCGGTGAGCGCGAGAGTCGCGCCCACCGCGGCGACAGCCGTGGCGGCTCCCGCGAGCAGCGGCGTCAGGCCCCTCCCCGGACCCGGCCGTGCCCCGTCGGCGCCGCGCTCGGCGCCGTCTGGTGAAGGTGTCTTGATGCGCAAGGTCTGCATTGGCGTCTTTGCCCCCCGACGCGCCGGATGCCGGGCTTCAATGTCGCGCAGCCGCACAAGCGCCGTCAAGACGACGGTCCGCCTTTAAACCTTCATTCCGGGCCACTTCGGGCACCTTCGAACATGGTGTCGGGCGCCCCGAATCTAGTTGAGAACCGAAAAAATTATTGTCATGGACACTTCCTGTCAACACGCGTAGCTGGTACGACAGTTAAGGCAGAGATCCTGCTAAAGGGAGGTTCCATGAGACGTTCCCGACTTACCGGATTCGTGACCTCGCTCCTCCTCGCCGCCGGCCTCGGTCTCACCGGGGCCGCTTCGGCGCAGGCCTCCTCGACAGCCGTGAGCGGCGGCTACGTGGCGCTCGGCGACTCCTATTCCTCCGGAGTGGGCGCCGGCAGCTACATCAGCTCCAGCGGCAGCTGCGACCGCAGCACCAAGGCGTACCCGTACCTGTGGAACAGTGCCCACTCCCCGTCCTCGTTCGCCTTCAACGCCTGCTCGGGCGCCACCACGGACGACGTCCTCGCCGGCCAGCTCGGCTCGCTGAACTCCTCCACCGGCCTGGTCTCCATCAGCATCGGCGGGAACGACGCGGGGTTCGCCGACGTCATGACGACCTGCGTCACCTCGTCCGACAGCACCTGTCTGTCCCGCATCAACACCGCGAAGGCCTACGTCGACTCCACGCTTCCCGGCAAGCTCGACAACGTCTACAACTCGATCAGGGCCAAGGCCCCGTCCGCCCGCGTTGTCGTCCTCGACTACCCCCGCTTCTACGAACTGGGCCAGTTCTGCATCGGCCTCTCCGACACCAAGCGGTCCGCCATCAACAACGCCGCCGACGAGTTGGACAACGTCATCCAGAAGCGCTCCCTGGACCACGGCTTCGCGTTCGCCGACGTCCGCTCCGCGTTCTCCAGCCACGAGATCTGCTCCGGCAGTTCCTGGCTGCACAGCCTCAACTGGCTGGACATCGGCGAGTCGTACCACCCCACCGCGGCCGGCCAGTCCGGCGGCTACCTCCCGGCCCTCACCAACGCCGCCTGACCCCTCGGGTACGCCCGTAGGGGTGAACTTCGAGGGTGAACTTCCAAGGGCGAGACCCCGCTCGTCGGGGTCTCGCCTTCGTACAGGGGGTCGAGTGGGGAACAGAAGCCCGCAGAGCGTCTTCCCCGTGGCTCAGCCGAGCGCGGTCGCGGCCCCCTTCAGCACCAGTCCGGCGCCCAGGACCACGACGGTCAGCGCGGACACGAGCGGCACCCCGCGCCGCGCCAGTGAGGCCAGCGGGTGGGCGGTCCAGCTCGGCCGCCGCCGCAGCACCCGGGTCAGCCCGGACCCCAGCCGGACGACGGCGAACCCGGCCGCCGTCAGCGTCAACGCCAGCCCGGCGCCGTACGCCACCACCAGCAGCAGCCCGAACCAGGCCTGCCCCAGCGCCGCCGCGCCGACCAGCACGACCACGGCGGACGGGCTGGGCACGAGCCCCCCGGCGAACCCGAGCAGGATCGTGCCGCGCAGGGTGGGAGCGGCGGGATGGGTGTGGGGGACGCCGCTGTGGGTGTGGGTGTGCGGGCCGTGTTCATGCCCGTGTTGCCCGTGCCCGTGGTCACCCCCGTGCCCGTCTCCCCGGTGACGCCAGGCCCGCCGTACCAGGCTGCCGCCCGCCGCGAGCACCAGCGCCCCGCTCGCGATGCCCAGCCAGGCGATCACCGAGGGCGTGGCCGCCGAGCCGGCGGTGACGAGCAGGCCCAGGGCGACCACGCCGAGGGTGTGGGTCACCGTGACCGACGCGGCCAGCGGCAGCACGTCCCGCAGCCGGGCCCGGCCACCGCGCGCGGCGGCGGCCGCGGCCATCAACGTCTTGCCGTGGCCCGGGGCGAGGGCGTGCGCCGCGCCCAGCGCGAGCGCGATCAGGAGGGCGAGTGCGGCGAAGCCGAGGGTGAGGTGGTGGCGTGAGACGAGCCCGTCGAGGGCCCGCGTCCAGCGGTCCGCGCCGCGGGGCAGCACGGCGGCCCCCGGCGCGTCCTGCCGCTCCTGGGCGAGCGCCGACCCACCGGGCCGCACCCGCAGGGAGGCGGTCGCGGTGTCGGCGGGGGAGGACAGCAGGTCCCGTGGGTAGCTGGTGAGTTCGTGCGAGACCGAGGTCCCGGGCACGTCGGTCGAGGTGAGCGTCATCCGGTCCCCGCGCGCGGTGATCTCCCGCCAGCCGGGCCCGCCGGCCGCGCCCCCGCCCCGGAAGCGCACCGCGACCGACGCGTGCCGGGGGAGCCGTGCGGTCAGCCGGCACTCCACGCGCAGGGTGTCGAGCCCGGCCTGGCCGGGCCGCGGCCGGGCTCGCCCCGAGCCGACGGTCAGGGCGGCGGGCCGGCCGTCGACGGTGAGCCGGCTGTCCTCGGCGGCCCGCCGACACCGCTGTTCGGCCCATCTCCCGAGCCCCAGCCGGGCGATGTCCGGCTTGGCCTGGGTGGCCGGGATCTCGGCGAGGTCCTCCACATGGTCGACCCGGAGCTGTCCGGGGGCGGCGACGAGACCGTCGTAGCGGTTGACGGTGAAGTTGCCGAGGGGGTGCGCGCTCGCGGCACCGGCCGGGAGCAGCGCCAGCCCGCCCACGGCGAGCAGGACGAACGGCAGCCTGAACCTCGGCCTCACTTCGCCGCCCCCAGTGCCTTGCGGGCCTCGGCGGCACCCAGCGGGGAGAACCCGGGGTTGAGTCTGAGGGCGGCCGCGAGGGAGGCCCGGCCGTCCTTCCGGTGACCGGTGGCCAGCTCGATCATCCCGCGGTGATACAGGAAGGCGGCGTTGCGGTAGCCGGTCGCGGTGGACCGGCGGGCGTAGGGCAGCGCCTGCTCGTCGTCGCCGTTGACGTGCAGCGCCCAGGCGAGGGCGTCGGCGGTGTGCACGGTGTGGCGGCGGGACCACTCCGCGCGGGCCGCGCGCAGGGCGGCCTTCTTGTCGCCGTGGTCGGCGGCGGCCAGCGCCGTGTCGAGGTCGGCGTCCACGCCGTTGGCGCGGGCCAGCGCGATCCAGGCGTTCACCAGCGCGTACTGGTCGTGGGCCCGCGCCCGGTCCCCGGCCGCGCCCCGGGCCTCGTACAGCTCGCCGAGGACGACGAGCGGCGCGGGCAGCGGATAGCGGGCCACCACCGTCTCCATCCCCTTGATCGCCTCGGCCCGCCGGCCGGTCGCCGCCTGCGCGCGGGCCCGGCCCTCCAGCGCGGGCAGGTAGGTGTCGTCGGCGGCCAGGGCGCGGGCGTAGTAGCCGAGCGCCCCCTTGTAGTCGCCCTGGTTCCACGCGAGTTGGCCGAGCTGGGCAGTCACGTAGGCGACGTCTCCGGGTGCGGTGGCGCCGGAGAGCGCCTGCGTCAGGACCTTCCGCGCGGCCTTCACGTCACCCCGCAGCTCCCGCACATACGCGTACCGTGTGAACACCGGCACACCCGGCCTGCGCGCGTCGGCGGTGTCGGCGGCCCTGGACGCCTCTCCGTACCGGCCGAGTTCGACCAGCGCGTCGATCCGGGAGGACAGGGCGCGTTCGCTGTACGGGTTCCGCTTCAGCGCCCGGTCCGCACAGGCCAGGGCACCCGTGAAGTCGTGCCGCGCGGCGGCGAGCGCGGCCTGCCCGGCCAGCGCCTGGTCATTGCCCGGGGCGAGGGCGAGGGACCGCTTCAGCGCCTTCTCCGCCTGCGGGTACCGCGCAGGGTCCCCCTTGGTCCGCGCCTGCTCGTCATAGGCCAGCCCGAGCGTCGCCCAGCCACCGGCATCCCTGGGCTGCGCCCGAAGATGCCGCTGCAACGCCGCGACACTCGCATCGAGGTTCCCGCCGCCGAGCACCCCGGGATCCACCTCCCCGGACGCGCCGACCGGGGCCCCCGGGCCCGCACCCCGCCCCGCCCCCACGGCAACGGCGGCACCGGTCATGGCGACGGCCAGCAGGACGGCGCAACCGGTGAGTTGAGCCGCTCGCCAACCCGCGGACCGGCGAACCCCGGGACCCGGAGGATTCTTGTCATCACTCGTACACGGGGGCATACCTCTCCTGTCAAAGTAGGTGCGGGGGACAGCGCCCCGTAAGGGGCGCGGGGCTGTGTCGATATGCGGCTCCGCCGCGTGGGCGCGCGACCAGCCCCCACCGGCCCGCGGCCGACGAACTCGCCTAGTACGGCCTCCGCACCCGCCTCCGCCACCACGCAACCCCAGCCCCCAGCACCAAGATCCCCGCCGCCCCGGAAGCCGCCGCCGCGGCGATCACAACCGTGTCACCGGACCCACTCGAGGTCCCCCCGCCCGGCAGCAGCCCGTCGCCCAACGCATTCCGCACATCCGCCCCCGCGGGGACCCCCTTGGCCAGCGACCCCCGCGACCCCGACGTGGGCTCGGCGACGTACGGGAAGTGCTTCCCGAACCCCTTGTCGTTCGAGTTCACCGCGTCCCCCAAGTCGTTCTTGGAGCCCACCAGTTCACCCTCCATGACCTGCAGCGCCTCGTCGACCACGTCGTCGGTGAGCCGTCGGCCGTTCGGGAAGCCCGCGTTGTCCCCGTCGAGGACACCGAGCCGCTTGGGGTGCGCGGCCGGCTTGACCGAGGTGTTCAGGCGCAGTTCCTCCGCGGGGCGCACACCCGGCGGCTGGTTGAGCCCCTTGACGCCCTTGAGGAACACGTCGACCAGGTCGTTGCGCGGCTCCGCCGGCGCCTTGATCTTGTAGATGCCCTCGACGAGCTTCGGCAGCTCGGGACCTGTGACGTTCTTCAGGAACTGCGCGTCGTAGGCGGGCTGGGACGCGTTGAAGCGGTCCTTGTCCTTCTGCGGGTTGACCACCTCGTTGACCAGCGGGTTGCCCAGACGCGAGACCTGCGCGTAGTACCCCTGGGCGTTGCGCCTCTGGGTGGTCGACCAGATGCCCACCACCGGCTGCTTCGACGACTCCCGGATCAGGTCGGTCGGCACCTGCAGCGCGATCGTGTTGACGTTGTAGCCCTTGAGCGTGTCCCGGCCGACCTCGGTGAGGTTCCCGCCGTAGAGCAGGTCGAAGACGCGCAGGTCCAGGAAGAACGGGTCGTCCGCCTGGCCGGCGAAGGTCGTCGTGCCGGCGGCCGTGCGGTGGACCGCCTGGGAACGCAGCGTGCCGTAGTACGGCATCGACGCCTTGCCGACGTCCGACGGCGCGACCGGCACGTCGTCCGCGAGCTTGGTCCGGGACGTCACGTGCTCGCCGCGGAGCCGGAGCAGATCGATGTCGTAGGTCTGCGTGATGTTCAGGTCGGGGTCGTCGAGGCTGGTGACGGGGCCCGTGTTGTAGAGGAAGGTGTCGCCGTTCTTCCGGTGCGTGCGGAACGTGTAGCGGAAGACCATGTCGTCCTTCGCGTCACCGTTGTTGTCGACGTGGAGGTCGTACTGGGCGTCGTCCGCGAACGTGTAGAAGTTCGGTCCGCCGGCCGGCTCCTCGAACGGGATCCAGTTCGCCACGATCGTCGTCGTGTCGGGCTTGTCCGGGCTGACGAACGCGTACAGGTCCGTGTTGTCGTACTGCGGGGTCCCCGAGATCAGGGGGGCCTCCCGGTGGGAGGAGGCGGTGGCCGCCCCGGGTTGCAGTGTGGCGACGCCGGCGGCCGCGAGCCCGCCGGCGGCCAGCGCGCCGCAGATGAGCGGGACCAGGCCCTTGCGTCCCGTGCCGCCCCTGGAGATGAGAGGTGTCATGCCGTCCGTCCTCCGTGCCGACTTGCTTGACGGACGGGTATACGGAGCGGGACCGAGGGCCGGATTGGTCGGCCGGGAAGGAATTTTTACGCCGCGCCCGACCCGCGTTTTCCGCCCCCACATCCGTAACTACCCACCGGAGGTGTGCGTTCGTGCGGATGCGTGGGGTGCGGGGCAGGGCCGGCTGCGGCCACGGAGCGGGGGCCGGGGTGGAGGCGGACGAACTGCTGATGCTCGTGGCGGGCGGCGACCACCGGGCGTTCGAGGAGCTGTACGCCATCGTGTCCGGGCCCGTGTTCGGACTCGTCCGCAGGGTGGTGCGCGACCCCGCCCAGTCCGAGGAGGTCGCCCAGGAGGTGCTGCTCGAACTCTGGCGCTCCGCCGCCCGGTTCGACCCGCGCCGGGGCAGCGCCCTGTCCTGGATCCTCACCCTCGCCCACCGTCGCGCCGTCGACCGGGTGCGCAGCGCCCGCGCGGCCGGCGAACGCGAGCAGCGGGAGGCGCTGCGGGCCGCTGAACCCGCCTTCGACCAGGTCGCCGAGGAGGTCGAGGCCGGACTGGAACGCGAATGGGTCCGCCGCTGCCTGACCCGGCTCACCGCGCTGCAGCGCCAGTCCGTCACCCTCGCCTACTACGACGGCTACACCTACCGCGAGGTGGCCGAGCGGCTCTCCCTGCCGCTCGGCACGGTCAAGACGCGGATGCGCGACGGACTCAGCCGGCTGCGCCAGTGCCTGGGAGGTGCCGTATGAGCCTCCTCGGCCGGCTGCTGCGCCGCGAGGACCCGCACTCCCTCGCCGCCCCCTACGCGCTCGACGCCCTCGAACCCGGCGAGCGGCGCCGCTTCGAGAAGCACCTGGCGGGCTGCGACCGCTGCGCGGCCGACGTCCGCGCGCTGTCCGAGGACGCGGTGCGTCTCGCCTGGTCCGCCGCCGCCCCGGCACCCCCCGCCCTGCGCGAGCGGGTGCTGGCCGCCGTCCGGGTCACCCCGCAGGACCGGGTGCCCAGCCCGGAGCGCACCTCCCAGCTGCCGGCGCACGTCTGGGGCGGCCCGCCACCGCCCACGCGCTCCCGTACGCCCCGGCCGCGCCCCCTGTTCGCGCCCCTGGCCACCGCGACCGCCGCGGCGGCGCTCGTCGTCGCCTCCCTCGTCGCGGTCCAGGCGCACCAGACCCAGGACCGGCTGGACGCCGAACGGGCCCAGGCACGTGAGATCGCCCACGTTCTGACCGCCCCAGACGCCCGCGCCGCCACCGGCGCGGACGCCCGCGGACGCGGTATCGGAGTGATCGCCTCCGTATCCCGCGGAGAGGCCGTCGTCACCCTCAGCGGATACGGAGCCCCGCCCGGCGGCCGGGTCCGGCAGCTCTGGCTCACGCGCCCCCATGTGCAACCGCGCTCCCTCGGGCTCCTCACGGGCGACACGCCCTTGGTCGCCAAGGACCTTGACCCCACTTCGACGTCACTCGCCGTAACCGTCGAGCCTGACGGAGGGTCAGTACAACCCACCGGCCAGCCCATAGTCCAACTCACCCTGAAATCGGTCGGATTCGGAGAGTAGTCAGCGGTGGATGGTCAACCGCCTTACGGGGAAGGTCAATCCTGTGGCCGAGATACACGCGTGCCCCGATGGGGCGATAGGGTTACCCTGCCCGGGCCGGGTGGACTCGTACGGGTGGGGAGTGACATGGAGCAGATAACGATGCGCAGCAGGGCGAGGGTCCCTGCTATCACCTGCGGCAGCAGCGCGACCAGTTCGCGCCTGGACCGCCATCTCTCGGTGCTGGGCGGTCCCGCCATACCGCAGCGGGAGACGGTCGAGGCCACCTCGCTGATGCGTGAGCTGACCGCACGTGACACCACGCGCAAGCGCAGCGACCGGGGTGCGCGGGTCCGCCGTGTCTCACTCTTCGCTCCCCTGCGCCGGCTGCGTCGTTCGCTGTTCGGCGGGCACTGAGCGCACCCGCGGCCCCCGAGCCGGCCGGCGTCGGCCGTCTTCGAGGGCCCGCGCTCAGGCCGCCACGCCGTCCCGGCGCAACGCTGCGATCTCCTCGTCCGTCATCCCCGCGGCTCGCAGCAGCGCCGAGGTGTGCTGTCCGAGTGCGGGCACGTCGCCCATCCGTGCCTCGCCCCCGCCCGGCAGGGTGATCGGGGGCAGCAGCGCCCGCAGCGGCCCGACCGGCGAACCCACCTGACGCCACCGCTCCCGGGCCGCGAGCTGCGGGTGCTCCGCCAGCTCGTGCAGATCCCTGAGCCGGGCACAGGCGATGCCCGCCTTCTCCAGCCGGGCCACCGCCTCCTCCGCGTCCAGCACGCCCAGCGCCCCAGCCACCAGCTCGTCGGTCCGCTCCCGGCGCGCCACCCGCGCCGCGTTCGTCGCGAACTCCGGGTCCATCCCCAACTCCGGTCGCCCTATGACCTGTTCGGCCAGCCGGCGCCACTCCCGGTCGTTCTGCACCGACAACAGCACACGGCCGCCGTCCGCCGTCGGATAGGCGTCGTACGGCGCGATGACGGCGTGCGCGAGCCCCGTGCGCGCCGGCGGCTCGCCCCCGTGCATCGCGTGGTGCAGCGGATGCCCCATCCACTCGGCCAGCGCCTCCAGCATCGACACCTCGACCGGGCCGCCCCGCCCCGTCGTGCCCCGCCGCACCAGCGCGGCCAGCACACCCGAGAACGCGTACATGGCCGCCGCGATGTCCGCCGCCGGGATCCCCGCCTTGACGGGCTGCTCCGGCGTCCCGGTCACCGACACCAGCCCGGCCTCGCACTGCACGAGCATGTCGTAGGCCCGCTTGTCCGCGTACGGCCCCGAGCCGCCGTAGCCCGAGATGTCCACCGCGATCAGCCGGGGACGGGCCGCGCACAGCGTGGCCGCGTCCAGCCCGAGCCGGGCCGCGGCCCCGTGCGCCAGGTTCTGCACGAACACGTCCGCGTCCGCGATCAGCCGTCTTACGACGGCCAGGCCGCGCGGGTCCTTCAGGTCCAGCGCGATGGACTCCTTGCCGCGGTTGCACCATACGAAGTGCGAGGCGAGGCCGCGGGCCGCGGTGTCGTAGCCCCGGGCGAAGTCGCCGCCGTCGATCCGCTCCACCTTGATGACACGGGCGCCGAGGTCGGCGAGCTGTCGTGTGGCGAAGGGGGCGGAGACGGCTTGTTCCACGGCGACCACCGTGAGGCCGTCAAGGGGGAGAGGTTCCATGGGGTGGATGATCTCCCGTGAGCGGAGGATTGTCAGCAGGGGGGTGTCGGCGGGTGCGGGTGCGTTGTGGCTGGTCGCGCCCACGCCGCGGAGCCGCATGTCGACAGAGCCCCGCGCCCCTCGGTGGTGCTCTCTACAGCAAGGCGAACTGGCCTTCTGGGCCTTCCTCCGGGTGGTCCAGGACCGAGGCCGGGCGGTGGGAGGTTGCGGGGGCGGGGAGGATGCCGGCCCGGCGCAGTTCCGTCGCCGTGATCGGTGCGGTCGGCTTCAGGTCCGCTCGGCGCTCCCGTACGTCCGACAGCAGGGCGAGGGCCGTGATCAGTTCCAGGAGTTCCGAGGTCCAGGGCTGGGGCCAGGAAGGGGGGCGGATCGCCGCCAGGGTGCCTGGAGCGGCCGGGGCCGTGCGGGCGGTGAACCAGGCCTGAAGGACCCCGGCGCCGGCCACCTCGTAGTCCCAGGCGGCCGGCGGGACGGGGGAGACGCGGCCCTCGCCGAGCAGGAGGGTCTCCTCGTCGCGGTCGTAGTCGAGGGTGAGCGGGCGGGCCGGCAGGGGCGCGCGGACGTACGGGCGTCGGCCGCCCGGAAGCTTGGGGCGTTCGCCGTCGCGGCGCATCAGCCACAGCATGCGGCGGCCCAGCTCCACACCCGAGGCCCACAGTTCCGGGTCCTCGGTGAGCGGCACGGTCAGATCGGGGCGGCTCGCCGCGAGGATCCAGGCCAGCACGTCCACCGGGGAGGGGAGGGCGCCGAGGCGAGCGGCCAGGTGGTCCAGCAGGCCCGGCGCCAGGTTCGGTTCCGCTCCGCCCGGCCGGCGGTACAGCGGCCGGATGGTGCCCAGGCGCAGGACGGGCAGGCGGGAGGTCGCGAGGAGGGGTACGTCGTCGGGGGTCTCCACCACGAAGACCTGCCGCTCGTCCGCCACGCGCCACAGCTCCGGCCGGGCCGCGTCGACCAGCCGGTGGTCCGGGATCATCCACTGCTCGTCGAACGGCGCCGCCAACACCCCTACCGGCTCGGCACAGGGCCCCGCGGCCCGCGCCAGCCGCTCCGTCCCGCCGCCACCCCGACCGGGCAACTGGGCCACGGCGGAGTGCAGCGTACGGAACCGGCTGGACTCGAACAGCGCCTCGCGGTCCGCCACTTCGGCCTTCAGCAGCGCGTCCCAGCGAGCCTTCAGCGACCGCACGTCCGGGCCCACCGGCCAGCCCCGCCCCACCCGCAACGGTGCGACGGACCACGGCATGAGGTCCGCCAGGAGCGGAGCATCGTCGTCGTACGTCACGCAGGGCATGCTACGACAGCGCCGTGCCCCGTAAGGGGCGCGGGGAACTGCGCGAGAAACCACCACGAAGCCGCACCCACCGACGAATCGTTCACGCCTCCAACGTCACCGTGAACGAGAAGCGGTCCCCCCGGTACTGGATGACCGCCACGTCCAGCACCCGCCCGCCCCCGTCATACGTCACCCCCGTGTAGTGCAGGATGGGGCTCAGCAACGGCACTTCCAGCAAACGGGACGTCTCCGGGTCGGCCAGTCTCGCCTCCACCGTGTCGGTGATCCTGCCGATGTCCGCCCCCACGACGTCCCGCAGCACCTTCGTCATCGGCCACCGCACCAGATCGTCCAGGTCGATGAGCCCGGCCAGTTCGGGCCGTACGTGGTTGACGGCGTGGTTCGTCGGCTCGCCCGTCTTCTCGTCGCAGCGCAGCCGGTGGTACGTCGCCACCTCCGGCAGATCCGGGAAGTACTCGGCGAGATGAGCCGGCACCGGGGTCCGCCCGTGGTCCAGCAGTTCGGTCGTCATGCCGGACTGCTGGGCCACGATGGCGTCCACCGAGCCCAGCAGCCGCACCGGGGCGCCGCGCCGGGCGTCGGGCTCGATGAACGTGCCGCGCCGCCGGTGCCTGCTGATCAGCCCCTCGTCCTCCAGCTCCTTCAGCGCCTGCCGCATCGTCAGCACGCTGACGCCGTAGTGCTCGGCGAGCCGCTCCTCGGTGGGCAGGCGCAGCGGGTCCTGCGGCGAGCGGCCCAGTATCGAGGCGCGCAGCGACTGCGACACCTGGTACCAGAGCGGCAGCTTGCGGTTCAGGACGATCGAGTCCGGGGCGAAGGAGGTCACGGGCTATCCGTACCTGTCGTGGGCGGTCAGTGCAACGGACGGAAGTGCTTCTCCATGCCCTGCCACACGTCGTCGTAGCGCTGCTGGAGGTGCTCGGCGCCCGCCGCATGCGGGGTGAGCGTGACCGGCCAGCGGGTCTCGAACATGAACGCCAGCCCGTCGTCGATCTTCTGCGGCCTCAGCTCGGCCGCGCTCGCCTTGTCGAACGTCTCCCGGTCCGGGCCGTGCGCCGACATCATGTTGTGCAGGGAGCCGCCGCCCGGCACGAATCCCTCGGCCTTCGCGTCGTAGGCGCCCTCGATCAGGCCCATGTACTCGCTCATCACGTTCCGGTGGAAGTACGGCGGCCGGAACGTGTCCTCACCGACCAGCCAGCGCGGCGCGAAGGCCACGAAGTCGACGCCGGCGAGGCCCGGGGTGTCCGACGGTGAGGTGAGGACGGTGAAGATCGACGGGTCCGGGTGGTCGTAGGAGATGCTGCCGATGACGTTGAAGCGGCGCAGGTCGTACACGTACGGCACGTGGTTGCCGTGCCAGGCGACGACGTCCAGCGGGCTGTGGTCGTAGGTGGCCGTCCAGAGGTTGCCGCAGAACTTGTTGACCACCTCCACCGGGCCGGTCACGTCCTCGTACGCCGCGACGGGCGCCCGGAAGTCACGGGCGTTCGCGAGGCCGTTGGCGCCGATCGGGCCGAGGTCGGGCAGCCGGAACGAGGCGCCGTAGTTCTCGCAGACGTAGCCGCGCGCGGAGTCGTCCAGGAGCTCCACGCGGAAACGCACCCCGCGTGGGATGAGCGCCACGTGCGCGGGTTCCACGTGCAGCATGCCGAACTCGGTGTGCAGCAGCAGGCCGCCGCGCTCGGGGACGATCAGCAGTTCGCCGTCGGCGTCCGAGAAGACGCGCTCCATCGAGGAATTGGCGTGATACAGGTGGATGCCCATGCCGTTGCGCTGGGTGGCGTCGCCGTTGCCGCCGAGCGTCCACAGGCCGGCCAGGAAGTCCGTCCCGGCGGCCGGCTCGGGCAGCGGGTTCCAGCGCAGCCGGTTCGGGTCCGGCACCGTCTCGGTGAACGGGCCGCCGCGGAGCGCGCCGTTGTCCGTCCGCCGGAACGCCGGGTGAGCGGCCGACGGGTGGATGCGGTACAGCCAGGACCTGCGGTTGTGCGCCCGGGGCTCGGTGAACGCCGTGCCGCTCAGCTGCTCCGCGTACAGGCCGAGCGGCGCCCGCTGCGGCGAGTTCCGTCCCTCGGGCAGGGCTCCGGGCACCGCCTCCGAGGCGTGTTCGTTGCCGAACCCGGAGAGGTACGACAGTCCCTCGGCGGTCTTCCGTGCGTCCCCGCTCATCATCGCTCCCTTGCGTGTTTGCGTTCCGCATTCCTATGGAACACCGTAGGAATACGCGCGGGCGGGCGCAAGAGGGCCCCGGCGTCTCCTTCGTGAGGACGGCGAGAACCAGACTTCAGGGGGATCCGGCCGGCGCGGCGTTGTTCTACGCTCCCGGGCTATGGCGTGGAGGTCATGGACGAGAGGGCTGCTCACCGCGGGCGCGGTGTGCCTCCTGCTGCCGTTCGGCGCGGGAGGGTGCGGGACCGGTGCGGCGCGGGGCGGCGGCAGCCCGTCGGCCTCGCCGGTGGGCAAGGTCCTGGACGACACCGACGACAGCGGGCGCCACCTGCGCGAGGTCGGCAAGGACGACGCACCCGAGGTCGGCATCGAGGTCACCCCCGACCCGGCGGGCGGCTGGAAGGTGCGGCTGCGGCTGCGGCACTTCCGCCTCTCCCCGGCCGGTACGGCGGCCCGCCCGGCCGCCCACCGAGGCCTCGCCTACCTGTTCGTCGACGGCCACCGGGTCTCCCGGCTGCGCACCCCCGCCCACCACCTGAGCCTCCTGCCGCACGGCACCCACCACGTCACCGCCCGGCTCTACGCCGACGACGGCACGGTGTGGGCCGTCCACGGCAAGCCGGTCGAGAACACCGCCGACATCACCGCGTCCGGCGCGGAGACGGAACAGCCGGCGCCGTCCGCGTCGAAATGAGTGCCCGGGCCATCCGTCCGCGTACCGAGGGGCGAGGTACACCGGCTCCCGGCGGAAAGGCATCATGAAGTCCGTGCCCCACGCGACATCCCTCCGCCGCGCGCCCGTCCAGCGGCGCAGCGCCGAACGGCTGACCAGGATCCTCGACGCCTGCGCCGGCCTCCTCGACGAGGTCGGCTACGACGCCCTGAGCACCCGGGCGGTGGCCCAGCGCGCCGGGGTGCCGATCGGCTCCGTCTACCGCTTCTTCGGCAACAAACGGCAGATGGCCGACGCCCTCGCCCAGCGGAACCTGGAGCGCTACACCGAGCGCGTCACCGAGCGGCTGAGGGACGCCCGGCGGGGCGACTGGCGGGCCGCCATGGACGCCGTACTCGACGAGTACCTGGCCATGAAGCGCACCGCGCCCGGGTTCTCCCTCATCGACTTCGGCAACCAGATCCCCGTCGGCACCCGCAAGAGCGAGCCCAACACCCGGGTCGCCGACCGGCTCACCGAGCTGCTCGCCGACTACCTGGGCCGCACCTCCGACCCCGATCTGAGCCGTGTCTTCCTGGTCGCCGTGGAGAGCGCGGACAGCCTGGTCCAGCTCGCCTTCCGGGTGGACCCGCAGGGGGACGAGGGGATCATCGACGAGACCCGCGAGCTGCTGCGGGCGTATCTGGGACGCGTCCTCGACTGAGCACGGCGGCGCCACAAGGTCCTGTGCGCATCGTTCCAGGGGCTCCCCTCCATGCCTACCGGTCGGTATGCTCCCTTTCCGAGCCCGCCCGTGCCCGCGCGCGGCGCCGCCGAACCCTAGGGGAGGACCCGTGTCCCGCACCGCCCTGCGCATCTGCCCCCTCTGCGAGGCCACCTGCGGGCTGACCCTCACCGTCGAGGGCAGCCGCGTCACCGGGGCCCGCGGCGACCGCGAGGACGTCTTCAGCAAGGGGTTCATCTGCCCCAAGGGCGCCGCCTTCGGTGCCGTGGACTCCGATCCCGACCGGCTGCGCACCCCCCTCGTCCGCACGGACGGCGTCCTGTGCGAGGCCACCTGGGAGGAGGCCTTCGACGCGGTGGCCGCCGGTCTGCGCCCGGTCGTCGAGCGGTACGGCGCCGACTCCCTCGGAGTAGTCCTCGGCAACCCCAACGTGCACACCATGGCCGGCGCGCTCTACCCGCCCGTCCTGCTCGGCGCGCTGCGCACCCGCAGCCTGTTCACCGCCTCCACGGTCGACCAGATGCCCAAGCACGTCTCCAGCGGACTGCTCTTCGGCGACGCCAACGCCATCCCGGTGCCGGACCTCGACCACACCGGCCACCTCCTCCTCATCGGCGCCAATCCCCTGGAGTCCAACGGCAGTCTGTGCACCGCCCCCGACTTCCCCGGCAAACTCAAGGCGCTCAAGGCGCGCGGCGGCCGGCTCACCGTCATCGACCCGCGCCGCACCCGCACCGCCGGGCTCGCGGACCGGCACATCGCCATCCGGCCCGGCACCGACGCACTCCTCCTCGCCGCTATGGTCACCGTGCTGTTCGAGGAAGACCTCGTCGACCTCCGCGACCTCGCCCCGTACGTCCAGGGGGTCGACCAAGTGCGGGACGCCCTGCGGGAGTTCACACCCGAAGCGGTGGCCGGATCGTGCGACGTCGACGCCGCCGCCATCCGCGCGCTCGCCCGCGATCTCGCCGCCGCCCCGGCCGCCGCCGTCTACGCCCGCATCGGCAGCTGCACCGTCCCGCACGGCACCCTCGCCAGCTGGCTGGTCGACGTCCTCAACATCCTCACCGGCAACCTCGACCGGCCCGGCGGCGCGCTCTTCCCGCAGGCCGCCACCGACAAGACGCCCCGCCCGGCCGGCCCCGGACACGGCTTCGCCCTCGGCCGCCGGCACTCCCGGGTCCGGCGACTCCCCGAGGCCAAGGGCGAGTTGCCGCTGTCCGCGCTCGCCGAGGAGATCGACACCGCCACCGAGGAGGGCGAGCCCGTCCGCGCGCTTGTCGTCGTCGCGGCCAACCCCGTGCTCTCCGCGCCCGACGGCGACCGGCTCGACAAGGCCCTGGAATCCCTCGACTTCATGGTCGCCGTCGACCCCTACCTCAACGAGACCTCACGCCACGCCGACGTCGTCCTGCCCCCGCCCCCGCCCTCGCAGAGCCCGCACCACGACTTCGCCTTCAACACCCTCGCCGTGCGCAACCAGGTCCGCTACACCCGGCCCGCCGTCCCGCTGGAGCCCGGCAGGATGGCCGAGACCGAGATCCTCGCCCGGCTGATCCTGGCCGCCACCGGCATGCACGGCGCCGACCCCGCCGCCGTCGACACGACGGTCATCGACCAGACCCTCGCCAAGGCCGTCCAGCAACCCCACTCCCCGGTCCACGGCCGCGACCCCCGCGAACTCGCCGCGCTCCTCACCGGCGACACCGGCCCCGAGCGGCGCCTCGACCTGATGCTGCGCCTCGGCCCCTACGGCGACGGCTTCGGCGCCCGGCCCGACGGGCTCACCCTCGACCGGCTGCTCGCCCACCCGCACGGCATCGACCTCGGCCCGCTGCGTCCCCGCCTGCCCCAGCCGCTGAAGACGGTGAGCGGCCAGGTCGAGCTGCTGCCCGAGCCGATCGCCGCCGACCTGCCCCGGCTGCGCGCCGCCCTGGCCGAGCGCCCCGCGGGACTCGTCCTGGTCGGCCGCCGGCACCTGCGCTCCAACAACAGCTGGATGCACAACGTGCCCGCGCTGACCGGCGGCAGCAACCGCTGCACCCTGCACATCCACCCGCGGGACGCCGAACGCCTCGGCATACGCGACGGCGCACCCGTGCGCGTCAAGGGCGCCGGGGGAGAGGTGACCGCGCCCGCCGAGGTCACCGACGCGATCCGGCCCGGCGTGGTGAGCCTCCCGCACGGCTGGGGCCACGACCGCCCCGGCACCCGGCAGAGCCACGCCGCCTCCGTCCCTGGCGCCAACGTCAATCAGCTCCTCGACGGCAGCCTGCTCGACCCGCTGTCGGGCAACGCGGTCCTCAACGGCGTGCCCGTCGCCGTCAGCGCCGCCCCAGAGGTCCCCGGGGCGGTCCCGGCGGTTTTGGAGGCCCCCGTGGCCGAAAAGCTCGGCCCTGTGACCTGAGCAAAGCCGTGACCTGCAATTCTGCGCTTATTGCTCGCACGGCAACGTCTTGTTAACGCCGTTCTGACCGACCTAACGTCGTCGCACCGCCGGCCCTGGTGGCTGTCCAAGGGCGAACGTTAGGTATCCACTCATGCTGACCATCCTCGGCTTCGCCATGATCGCGACCTTCCTGGTCCTGATCATGCTGAAGAAGATGTCGCCGATCGCGGCGCTCGTGCTGATCCCGGCGCTGTTCTGCGTCCTCGTCGGCAAGGGTGCCAAGCTCGGCGACTACGTCATCGACGGCGTCACCAGCCTCGCGCCCACCGCGGCGATGCTCATGTTCGCGATCGTCTATTTCGGGACGATGATCGACGTCGGCCTCTTCGATCCGGTCGTCCGGGGCATCCTGCGGTTCTGCAAGGCCGATCCACTGCGCATCGTCGTCGGTACGGCCGTACTCGCTGCGATCGTCTCCCTCGACGGCGACGGCTCGACCACCTTCATGATCACGGTCTCGGCGATGTACCCGCTGTACAAGCGCCTGAAGATGTCCCTGGTCGTGATGACCGGCGTCGCGGCCATGGCCAACGGCGTGATGAACACGCTGCCTTGGGGCGGTCCGACCGCACGCGCTGCCACCGCGCTGAAGCTCGACGCGAGCGACATCTTCGTCCCGATGATCCCGGCCCTCGCCGTCGGTCTGCTGGGCGTCCTCGTCCTCGCGTACGTCCTCGGCCGCCGCGAACGCAAGCGGCTCGGCGTGCTGACGCTGGACGAGGTGCTGGTGGTGGAGCCGGAGACGGAGACGGTGCTGGTCGGCGCCGGCACGGGCAAGGGCGAGGGCCAGGGTTCGAGTGTCGGCAAGGGTGCGGGTGCCGGCGGGGCGGCCCGGACGCGCGGCGGTTCCGGCACCGGGGCGGATCTGCCCGACAGCCCCCAGGGCTCCCAGGGCTCCCCGGGCCCAGGAGGCTCCGCGGGCTCCGGGGACGACACCGCCTTCCAGGGCCTCGACCCCGACCGTCCCACCCTGCGCCCCAGGCTGTACTGGTTCAACGCGCTGCTGACCGTCGTCCTGCTCACCGCGATGATCATGGAGTGGCTGCCGATCCCGGTGCTGTTCCTACTCGGCGCCGCGACCGCGCTGACCGTCAACTTCCCGCACATGCCGGACCAGAAGGCCCGCATCGCCGCGCACGCCGAGAACGTCCTCAACGTCTCCGGCATGGTCTTCGCCGCCGCCGTCTTCACCGGGGTCCTCCAGGGCACCGGCATGGTCGACCACATGGCCACGTGGCTCGTGGACAACATCCCCAGCGGCATGGGCCCGCACATGGCCTTCGTCACCGGAGTGCTGAGCATCCCGCTCACGTACTTCATGTCCAACGACGGCTTCTACTTCGGCATCCTGCCGGTCCTGGCGGAGGCGGGCCAGGCGCACGGCGTCTCCTCGCTGGAGATCGCCCGCGCCTCCCTCGTCGGACAGCCGCTGCACATGTCCAGCCCGCTCGTCCCGGCCGTGTACGTCCTGGTCGGCATGGCCAAGGTCGAGTTCGGCGACCACACCCGGTTCGTCGTCAAGTGGGCCGTCCTCGTCTCGGCGTTGATTTTCGGCGCCGGAATCCTGTTCGCCATCATCTGACCGTCCCGGGAGGACTTGAACATGGGGCCCGGTAGGCACCGCGGCTGGCTGCTCCGCCTCGTCATCGCCTTCGGATTCGCGCAGGGGGCGGTGTCGATGGCCCGGCCGGCCGTCTCCTACCGGGCTCTCGCGCTGGACGCGGACGAACGTGCCGTGGGCGTCATCGCCGGCGTGTACGCCCTGCTCCCGCTCTTCGCCGCCGTACCGCTCGGCCGCCGCACCGACCACGGCAGGTGCGCGCCGCTGCTGCCCCTCGGGGTCGTGCTCATCTCGGGCGGCTGCGTGCTGAGCGGGCTCGCCGGCTCGCTGGGGGCGATGGCCCTGTGGAGCGGGGTGATGGGCCTCGGCCACCTGTGTTTCGTCATCGGTGCCCAGTCTCTGGTGGCGCGGCAGTCCGCACCGCACGAACAGGACCGCAACTTCGGGCACTTCACCATCGGCGCCTCGCTCGGTCAGCTTGCCGGACCCCTCGCCGCGGGCTTCCTGATCGGCGGCGCGGACCTGGCCGGCAGCAGCGCCCTCTCCCTCGTCGTGGCGGGAGCGGGCGCGGCCGCCGCGGTCACCTCGCTGTGGCGCGTCGAGGACCGTACGGCCCTCGACTCCCGCTCCCGGCACGGAGGACGGGTGCCGGTCGGCGGGATCCTGCGGGCCCGCGGTGTGCCCGCGGGCATGCTCATCAGCCTGTCCGTGCTGTCCGCCACCGACGTCCTCACCGCCTACCTCCCCGTCGTCGGCGAGCACCGGGGCATCGCGCCCTCGCTGATCGGCCTGCTGCTCAGCCTGCGCGCCGGGGCCACGATCGCCTGCCGGCTCGTCCTCACCCCGCTGCTGCGGGTGCTCGGCCGGCCCGCGCTGCTCACGCTCACCTGCTTCCTCGCCGCCCTGCTGTGCGCCGGGATCGCGCTGCCGGTGCCGGTGTGGGCGCTCGGCCTCATGCTGGGCGCGCTCGGGTTCTGCCTCGGCGTGGGGCAGCCGCTGTCCATGACGACGGTCGTCCAGGCCGCCCCCGCCGGGGCCCGGTCCACCGCGCTCGCCCTTCGGCTGACCGGCAACCGGCTCGGCCAGGTCGCCGCCCCGGCCGCGGCGGGCCTGGTCGCCGGGGCGGCGGGAGCGGCAGCGCCGTTCGTGCTGCTCGGCGCGCTGCTGCTGGTGTCGTCGGGGGTGGCCGTGCGCTCGCCGGGCGGTGCCGGGACGCCCGGGCCGGTTGCCGGACGGCGGTCGAAGGGGCCGGCATTGCGCCGCACGGGCGATATCTGACGGCGCGTTGGGCGCGGATACCGCCACTCCGTGGGGCTCATGCAAGAGAGTCCACCCGAAGAGCGATTTGTATGAAAATCGTCTAACCGGAGGAGCTCGCATGCCTAGCCTGTCACTTCCACGTTCCTACGGCACCCGCGCGGGCGCCACCGTCGTCCTCACCGCCCTCGCTGCGGCGGGCGCGTCGTGGGTGGCGGCACCGATGGCCTCCGCGGCGGGGGAGAACGGCGACATCCGGGTCCACCGCGTGGGCGTGCCCTTCGGCGTCTCCAAGGACGACCCGGCGGTTTGCAAGTTCTATCTCGACGCCGTGAACTTCGACGTCCTGCCCTCCGTGGCCTACACGATCACGGCGCAGCCCCCGCTGCCCAGCGCCGCCACCACCACCGGCACCCTCCAGCTCGCCGGGGGCGCCGGGCACACCGACCCGCTGGGCCTGGCCGACGGCCAGTACAAGCTCACCTGGATCGTGGCGGGCGCCCCCAAGGAGAAGGTGTTCCGCGTCAACTGCCATGACGACAAGGAGCACAAGGGCGAGAACGCCCCCGGCAGCATCGAGGACCACCACCGTGACGACGCCGCGTGGGGCCAGGGCGACGACCACGACGGCCCCAAGGGCGGCGTGCACGCGGGCGGCGGCGGCCTCGTCGACCGGGCGGCCGCGTACTCGCCGGTGGCCGGCGCGGCGGCCGTCGGACTGCTCGCCGTCGGCGGTGTCGCCTACGTCCGGCTGATCCGCCGTCGGCCCGATGGCGCCGCGTAGGCGCAGACGCAGGCGCTGGCACCGCAGGCGCGCCTACCGTCTCGCCCGGACCGCCCTGCTGACGGTCTTCATGGTCGTCATGGGCGTCCGGTGCGAGGCGCGTCACCGTCCGGTCGCCCCCGAGGCGGCCGCCGGTCCGGGCGCGGTGGCGGCGGCAGGCGTTCACCCGGGCTCCGCCCGCTCCGACGGGCGCGACGCGGACCACGCGCACGCCGCGCCGGCCCGTGCGGTGCCCTCCCACACGGCGCCTGCCTCCAGCGCGTCGCCGGTCGGCCTGCTGCCCCGGTCCCGGCCGGTGTCCTTCCGCATCCCGTCCCTCGGCATCGACGCGCCGGTGATCGGCGTGAAGCTGGAGAAGGACCGGCAGTTGGAGACCCCACCCCTCGGCAAACCCAAGCTGGTCGGCTGGTACCAGGGCGGGCCCACCCCGGGCGAGTCCGGCACCGCCGTCGCCGTCGGCCACCGGGACACCATGACCGGGCCCGCGGTCTTCGCCGGCCTCGCCCAGGTCAAACCCGGCAAGCCGATCGAGGTCCGGCGCGCGGACGGCCGTACCGCCGTCTACACCGTCGACCGGGTCAAGGTCTACGACAAGACCGGCTTCCCCGACAAGGAGGTCTACGGCGCCTCGAAGCGTCCCGAACTCCGCGTCCTCACCTGCGGCGGCCTCTACAGCCGCCGCACCGGCTACACCAGCAACGTCGTGGTCTTCGCCCACCTGACGGCGACGAAGTAGCGGCGCACCGGGCGAAGGGGCACGGGCCCGGGGAGCGCCGCGGGCCTCGCCCCACGGCCGCGGGCCGGCGCCCGGGCGGTACCGGGGAGTCCGGCCGGGCCCGGCGATGGCGCTGTCTCCGCCGCGGGCGGGGGCTCGGTCCGTCGCGTGGCTCCCGCCGCCTGGCCGGTGCGGTCCGTGCGCTGCTCGCGGTGCCGCCGCCCGGGCCGGGCGGAGCCGAGCGTGGCCGAGCCGGTGTGTCGCGGCCACCGCCGGAGGCGGCGCACGGGGCCGACGCGCGGCCGGGAAGAGCCGGCGAGCGCCGGGGAGGAGCCGGGAAGGGCCGCAGCCCCCCGGCCACCGCCCCTCGGCACCGCTCACGCAGCCGGGGCCGGGGTCGGGCCACCCGAACCGCCCCTGACCTGGCGGCATTCCGGAAGCTGTGTTCCGTGCCGCATGCACCCATGTGCCCGATGTGGCCCCATGTCTTCCCTCGCGCGGGCACCGTCCGTTAACTTCCGTGACGCACGGGCCCCGTACGACCCGCACGAGGCTTTCGGACACACGGAGCAGCGGCGCTCCGGACAGCCCCCGGGGGCAGCAGCCATGACACGCGCCATCTCTCTGCACGACGTGAGCAAGTCCTACGCCCGGGGCCCCCGCGTGGTGGACCGGATCTCGCTGGACATCCCGCCCGGCGAGTTCCTCGTCCTGCTCGGCCCCTCCGGCTGCGGCAAGTCCACCGTGCTGCGGATGATCGCCGGCCTGGAGGAGATCGACGACGGCACCCTGCTCCTCGACGGCGAGTACGCCAACGACTGGCAGCCCTCGGAGCGGAACATCGCGATGGTCTTCCAGAACTTCGCCCTCTACCCGAGCATGACCAGCCGCGACAACATCGGCTTCCCGCTGCGCATCGAGGCGCCGAACGCCGACCCCCGCCCCCGCATCGACGCCACCGCCCGCATGCTCGGCATCGAGGACCTCCTCGACCGCTTCCCCGGCCAGCTCTCCGGCGGGGAACGGCAGCGCGTGGCCATGGGCCGGGCCATCGCCCGCCACCCCTCCGCCTTCCTCATGGACGAGCCGCTGTCCAACCTCGACGCCAAGCTCCGCAACCACCTGCGCGCCGAGATAGCCCAGCTCACCCGTGCGCTGGGCGTCACCACGGTGTACGTCACCCACGACCAGGCCGAGGCCATGTCGCTCGGCGACCGCGTCGCCGTCCTGCGCGGCGGCGTGCTCCAGCAGGTCGGCAGTCCGCGCGAGGTGTACGCGCTGCCCCGCAACGTCTTCGTCGCCGCGTTCATCGGCACCCCGCGCATCAACCTGCTGCGCGGCCTGGTCCGCGCCCCGCTGGACGGGGCCATGACCATCAGCCTCGGCAAGCAGTACCTGAAGCTGCCCGAACCCCTCTCCCTGGACCACCAGTTGCTACGGGTGCAGCAGGGCCGCGAGGTGATCGTGGGCCTGCGCTCGGAGGCGGTGCGCATCGCCAAACACAGCTCCGCCCGGCCCGGCGAGGTGCCGCTGACCGGTCTGGTGGAGCACGTGGAGTTCCAGGGCCACGAGATCCTCGTCCACTTCAACACCGGCTCCAGCCCCGCCGTCGTCCCCGAACTGGAGGCCCCGCGCCCGGCGTCCCGGCCCGCCCGGCGGCGGCGCAGTCAGGGCGCAAGCGTGCTGGACCGGCTGAGGGAACGGGCCGGGGCGCTGCGGGCCGGCCCGGTGGGGCTCCTGGAGCACCCCGTCGACGACCTGCCCGAGCCCGCGCCGCCGGAGGGACGGCTCCCCGGCGACCTGGTCGTGCGCACCACCCCCGACATCCAGCTGCGCCACGGCATGCAGGTCCCGCTCCTCGTCGACCTGGCCCACCTCTTCGTCTTCGACCAGCACGGCGAACGGATCTGCCCGGCGCCGGCCCGGCTGCCCGACCTGGAGGAGTGAGCGGCCGCCGGTACGGCGATGATGTCCCGGTACGTCGGGTCGCCGCCCGGCCCGGCGGGCAGGTCGCTCTGGCGCACAAAAACTAACGCCGCTAGTTTGTGTGCCGGACGACGCGGACCCGCCCGGGAGGAAGCAGCATGAAGGCACACGACGGCCTCTACATCGACGGCGCCTGGCGCCCCGCGGAGAGCCGGGACGTCATCGAGGTGGTGAACCCGGCCGACGAGCAGGTCATCGGCCGGGTGCCGGCCGGCAGCGCGCTGGACGTCGACACCGCCGTACGCTCCGCGCGCGCCGCCCTGCCGGGCTGGGCCGCCACGCCCCCGGCCGAGCGGGCCGCCCGGCTCACCGCCCTGCGGGACGTCCTGGTCGCCCGCAAGGACGAGATCGCCGAGACGGTCACCGCGGAACTGGGCGCCCCGCTGCAGTTCTCCCTGGCCGTGCACGCGGGCGTCCCGATCGCCGTCGCAGGCTCCTACGCCGAGCTGGCCGCCACCCACTCCTTCGAGGAGAAGGCGGGCAACTCCACGGTCCTGCACGAGCCCATCGGCGTCGTCGGCGCGATCACCCCGTGGAACTACCCGCTCCACCAGATCCTCGCCAAGGTCGCCCCGGCCCTCGCCGCCGGCTGCACCGTCGTCCTCAAACCGGCCGAGGACACCCCGCTCACCGCCCAGCTGTTCGCCGAGGCCGTCCACGAGGCGGGCGTCCCGGCCGGTGTGTTCAACCTGGTCACCGGCCTCGGCCCGGTCGCCGGACAGGCCCTCGCCGAGCACCCCGGCGTCGACCTGGTCTCCTTCACCGGCTCCACCGCCGTCGGGCGGCGGATCGGCGCGATCGCGGGCGCCGCCGTCAAGAGCGTCGCCCTCGAACTCGGCGGCAAGTCCGCCAACGTCATCCTGCCCAGCGCCGACCTCGCCAAGGCCGTGAACGTCGGCGTCGCCAACGTGATGTCCAACTCCGGCCAGACGTGCAGCGCCTGGACCCGCATGCTCGTCCACACCGACCGGTACGACGAGGCCGTCGAACTGGCCGCCGCGGCCGCAGCCAAGTACGGCGACCGGATCGGCCCCGTCGTCAACGCGCGGCAGCGCGACCGGGTGCGCGGCTACATCGAGAAGGGCGTCGCCGAGGGCGCCCGCCTGGTCGCGGGCGGCCCCGAGTCCCCGCGCGAGCAGGGCTACTTCGTCAGCCCGACCGTCTTCGCCGACGTCACCCCGGAGATGACCGTCGCCCAGGAGGAGATCTTCGGCCCCGTCCTGTCCATCCTCCGCTACACCGACGAGGACGACGCGCTGCGCATCGCCAACGGCACCGTCTACGGCCTCGCCGGCGCCGTCTGGGCCGGTGACGAGGCCGAGGCGGTCGCCTTCGCCCGCCGCATGGACACCGGCCAGGTCGACATCAACGGCGGCCGGTTCAACCCGCTCGCCCCGTTCGGCGGCTACAAGCAGTCCGGGGTCGGCCGGGAACTCGGCAGGCACGGACTCGCCGAGTACCTCCAGACCAAGTCCCTCCAGTTCTAAGGAAGTCAGCGAGTCATGGCCGTACGTGCCGCCGTCCTGCCCGCCATCGGCGCCCCCCTGGAGATCATCGGCATCGAGCTGCCCGACCCGGGCCCCGGACAGGTCCGGGTCAGGCTCGCCGCCGCCGGCGTCTGCCACTCCGACCTGTCCCTGTCCAACGGCACCATGCGGGTGCCGGTCCCGGCCGTCCTCGGCCACGAGGGCGCCGGCACGGTCGTTGCCGTCGGCGAGGGGGTCACCCACGTCCGCACCGGCGACCCGGTCGTCCTCAACTGGGCGCCCTCCTGCGGCTCCTGCCACGCCTGCGCGCTCGGCGAGGTCTGGCTGTGCGCCAACGCGCTCAGCGGCGCCGCCGACGTCTACGCCCGCACCATCGACGGCACCGACCTGCACCCCGGGCTGAACGTGGCCGCGTTCGCCGAGGAGACGGTGGTCGCCGCGTCCTGCGTGCTGCCCCTTCCCGACGGCGTGCCCCTGGTCGACGCCGCCCTCCTCGGTTGCGCCGTCCTCACCGGCTACGGCGCCGTCCACCACTCGGCGAACGTCCGCGAGGGCGAGACGGTGGCCGTGTTCGGCGTCGGCGGGGTCGGCCTCGCCACCCTCCAGGCGGCCCGCATCGCGGGTGCGTCCCGGATCGTCGCCGTCGACGTCTCCCCGGAGAAGGAGGAACTGGCCCGCGCGGCCGGCGCCACCGACTACGTCCTCGCCTCCGACACCACCCCGCGCGAGATCCGCGCCCTTACCGGCAAACAGGGCGTCGACGTGTCCGTCGAGTGCGTGGGCCGCGCGGTCAGCATCCGCGCCGCCTGGGACTCCACCCGCCGGGGCGGCCGTACGACGGTCGTCGGCATCGGCGCCAAGGAGGAGCAGGTCTCCTTCAACGCCCTGGAGATCTTCCACTGGGGCCGCACCCTGTCCGGCTGCGTGTACGGCAACACCGACCCGGCCCGCGACCTGCCCGTCCTCGCCGAGCACGTCCGCGCGGGCCGGCTCGACCTCTCCGCCCTCGTCACCGACCGCATCGCCCTGGACGGCATCCCGGCCGCCTTCGACAACATGCTGGCTGGCAAGGGGGGCCGGGCGCTGGTGGTGTTCTGAGGGCCCGGGTCAGCGGACCCGCTCGGGGTGCGGCTCCTGGGCCGTCGCCCCGGCGGGCCGTGCCGAACGCGCCCGGGAGCGGGAGACGGCCACGCCCGCGAGGCACAGCACCCCGCCGGCCAGCGTCAGCACGCCCGGCACCTCACCGAGCGCCAGCCAGGACATCAGCACCACCAGCGCGGGTACGGCGTACGTCGTCGCGCCCATCCGGCTGGCGGTCGTCCGGGCCAGCGCATAGGCCCACGTCGTGAAGGCGAGGGCCGTCGGGAAGACGCCCAGATACACCATGTTCAGCGTCGCCGACGCGGGTGCGTGGGCCGCCTCGTGCACCAGCCGGCCGGTGAACGGCAGGCACACCACAGCGCCGACGAGACAGCCGAACGTCGTCACCTGCAGCGCGCTCGCCCCACCGAGCGCGGGCTTCTGCGCGACGACCCCGCAGGCGTAGCCCACGGCGGCGAGCAGGCACAGCAGCACGCCGAGCACCGAGGAACCGCCGCCGGACGACATCGACAGGCCTACGGTCACGGCACCGGCGAACGACACGGCCATGCCCGCGAGGAGCCTCGGCGGCATCGGGTCGCCGAGCAGGCGGGCGCCGAGCAGGGCGATGAGCAGCGGGCCGACGTTCACGACGAGGGCGGCCGTGCCGGCGTCCACCTGCTGCTCGCCCCAGTTCAGGACGACCATGTACACCCCGAACCAGAGCAGGCCCGACAGCCCGATCCCGCGCCACGCGGTTCTGGGGGGCCACCCCTCCCGCCTGATCAGGCAGATCGCCCCGAGCACGAGGCTCCCGGCCAGCAGCCGCCCGAGGGCGAGCGCGCCCGGCGAGTACGCGTCCCCCGCACTGCGGATCGACACGAACGCGGAGGCCCACAGGACCACGGTGACGGCGGCCGCGCCGAGGGGCAGCAGACGCTGCCTGGCCGTTGTGTCGTTCATGCGGTCGAGGGTATGCGCGTGCGGCGCGCCCCTGCTGGCGGTTTTCCGACATGGTCCCCGGCGCGGGGGCTGGGCGGGGGTGAGTATCGCTCACCGGCGCCGTCCGGGCGCCGTCCAACGCCCACATGCCCGCAGCTTCGACGGACCCGCGGCCGAAAACGGCGCAGGCGGGGCAGCGCCCCGTAAGGGGCGCGGGGAACTGCGCGACCGGCCACGACGTGCCCGCACGCGGAACGCCACCCGAACCGGCCGTAGGCCTACACGCTCTGGCGGTCGACTTCGTACTGCTGAGCCAACCCCTCCAGCAACGCCGCCAGCCCCGCCTCGAAGGCCCTCTCGTCGATCTTCTCCTGCTGCTCCGCGAGCAGATGCGCCTGCCCGAGGTGCGGATAGTCGGCCGGATCGTACGCGCTCGCGTCGTCGACGAACCCCCCGGCGAACGAACCCAGCGCGGAGCCCATGATGAAGTACCGCATCAGCGCCCCGATGGACGTGGCCTGGGCCGGCGGCCACCCCGCCCGCACCATCGCGCCGTACACCGCGTCCGCGAGCCGCAGCGCGGCCGGGCGGCGGCCGGGGCCGCGCGCGAGGACCGGCACGATGTTCGGATGGTCCCGCAGGGCCGCCCGGTAGGACACCGCCCAGTCGTGCAGCGCGGTCCGCCAGTCCCGCTCGTCCTCGAACATCGACAGGTCGACCAGCGCGCTCACCGAGTCCGCGACCGCCTCCAGGATCTCGTCCTTGGTCCGGAAGTGGTTGTACAGCGACGGCCCGCTCACCCCCAGCTCGGCGGCGAGCCGGCGTGTGGAGACGGCCGCCAGGCCCTCCGCGTCCACCAGTTCCCGTGCCGTCTCGACGATCCGGTCGGTGCTGAGAAGGGGCTTGCGCGGTCGGGCCATGGCGCACATAGTAGGGCTGCACAAGGAAACTAGCAGTGCTAATTTAAATGCGGGTGTGAGGTGATCGCGTGGTGAACCTGGAGCTGAGCGAGGAGCAGACCGCCGTGCAAAAGCTTGCCCGGGACTTCGTGTCACGCGAGATCGCCCCGCACGTGGTCGCCTGGGACCGCGCCGAGGAGGTCGACCGCGCCATCGTGAAGAAGCTCGGTACGGTCGGTTTCCTTGGTCTGACCATCGACGAGGAGTACGGCGGCTCCGGCGGCGACCACCTCGCGTACTGCCTGGTCACCGAGGAGCTGGGCCGTGGCGACTCCTCGGTCCGCGGAATCGTGTCCGTCTCCCTCGGCCTGGTCGCCAAGTCGATCGCCGCATGGGGGACCGAGGAGCAGAAGCGGCGGTGGCTGCCCGGCCTGACCGCCGGCGAGTACATCGGCTGCTTCGGCCTCACCGAGCCCGGCACCGGCTCCGACGCAGGCAACCTCACCACCCGGGCCGTACGCGACGGCGACGGCTACGTCGTCAACGGCACGAAGATGTTCATCACGAACGGCACCTGGGCCGACGTCGTCCTGCTCTTCGCCCGCTCCACCGACGCCCCCGGCCACAAGGGAGTCACCGCGTTCCTCGTCCCCACCGACACCCCCGGCCTGACCCGCCGCACCGTCCACGGCAAGCTCGGACTGCGCGGCCAGGCCACCGCCGAACTGGTGCTGGAGGACGTCCGAGTGCCTGCCTCGGCGAGGCTGGGGGAGGAGGGCAAGGGCTTCTCCGTCGCCATGTCGGCCCTGGCCAAGGGGCGGATGTCGGTCGCCGCCGGCTGCGTCGGCATAGCCCAGGCCGCCCTGGACGCGGCCGTGCGGTACGCGGGGGAGCGCGAGCAGTTCGGCAAGCCGATCGCCCGGCACCAGCTGGTGCAGGAGCTGATCAGCGACATCGCCGTCGACGTGGACGCCGCCCGGCTGCTCACCTGGCGGGTCGCCGACCTCGTCGACCGCGGCGAACCCTTCGCCGTCGAGTCCTCCAAGGCCAAGCTGTTCGCCTCGGAGGCCGCCGTCCGCGCCGCCAACAACGCCCTCCAGGTCTTCGGCGGCTACGGCTACATCGACGAGTACCCGGCGGGCAAACTCCTGCGCGACGCACGGGTGATGACCCTCTATGAGGGCACGAGTCAGATCCAGAAGCTGCTCATCGGCCGCGCCCTGACCGGCGTTTCGGCGTTCTGAGTACGTGCCTGAGTATCCCGGGTGAGTATCTCGGCGGATGTGGCGCGGGCCACGTCCGCCGATGATCGGTGCCATGAGTGACACACCGGTCAAACAGCAGAGCACGGCCGCCTTCTACGGCCAGGCCGTCGCGTCCTTCGCCATCGCCCTCGCGGCCACCGCCGTGGGCATCTTCCAGCTGGGCGCCAACGCCTGGGTGCGCGGCTTCCTCGGCATCGCGGTGCTCTACCTGGTCACCTCCGCCTTCACCCTCGCCAAGGTCATCCGGGACCGCCAGGAGGCCGGGCAGATCGTGAGCCGGGTCGACCAGGCCCGCCTGGAGAAGCTGCTCGCCGACCACGACCCCTTCGAGAAGCTGTAGTCCAGGCTAAGCGAGCGCTCACCTTCAACGGTATGGTGGAGGTCCTGTCACCGAGAGGGGCGAGCGAGCGATGAGTACGGCCGAGCAGACGACCGGCGGCGACGTCGAGCCGTGGGAACAGGTCACCCCGGACGCGGCCCGGCGGCTGCTCGTCGCCGCGGTGGAGGCCTTCGCCGAGCGCGGCTACCACGCCACGACGACCCGCGACATCGCCGGCCGCGCCGGTATGAGCCCGGCCGCGCTCTACATCCACTACAAGACCAAGGAAGAGCTGCTCCACCGGATCAGCCGCATCGGCCACGACAAGGCCCTTGACATCCTGCGCACGGCGGCGCGGCGCGAGGGCACCGCGACCGAGCGGCTGGCCGACGCCGTCAGCTCCTTCGTCCGCTGGCACGCCGGGCGGCGCACCACCGCACGGGTCGTGCAGTACGAACTGGACGCGCTCGGCCCCGAGGCCCGCGCGGAGATCGTCGCGCTGCGCCGGCAGGTGGACGCCGAGGTGCGCGGCATCGTCGAGGACGGTGTGGCCTCGGGCGAGTTCGACGTGCTGGACGTCCAGGGCACGACCCTCGCGGTGCTGTCCCTGTGCATCGACGTGGCCCGCTGGTTCACCGTGAACGGGCCCCGCACGCCGGACGAGGTCGGCACGCTGTATGCCGACCTCGTGCTGCGGATGGTGGGGGCGAAGTAGGTTCCGCCGGGTCTCAGATGTAGTAGCGGGAGACCGACTCCGCGACGCAGACGGGCTTGTCGCCGCCGTCGCGCTCCACGGTGAACGCCACGCTCACCTGGACGCCACCGGGGACGTCCTCCACGCCGGTGATCACCGCGGTGGCGCGGAGCCGGGAGCCGACCGGGACGGGGGCGGGGAAACGGACCTTGTTCGTGCCGTAGTTGACGCCCATCCGCACACCCTCGACGGTGATCAGCTGGGGGCCGAAGAGGGGGAGCAGGGAGAGGGTGAGGTAGCCGTGCGCGATGGTCGTCCCGAAGGGGCCCTGTGCGGCCTTCTCCGGGTCGACGTGGATCCACTGGTGGTCGCCGGTGGCTTCGGCGAACAGGTCGATCCGCTTCTGGTCGATCTCCACCCAGTCGGTGTGGCCCAGCTGCTCGCCCACGGCTGCCTTCAGCTCGTCGGGGGAGGTGAAGGTCCTCGGTGCTGCCATGTTCTTCCCGGCCCTCTCGCTTCGCTTCGGATAGTCTAAGCAACTGCTTAGCATGTTATCCGCGGTCACCGGTCCCGTCCACAACCAGCCCCGCCGAACTTCCCGCCGCCTCCGCCCCAGCCCCGTCGCGGCTGGTCGCGCAGTTCCCCGCGCCCCTGACGTGGCACGTACGTGGCTGCGGGCATGCGTGCTGCCGCTAGGGGCTGCACGGGTGGGCGTAGCGGTGCCCTGCGCCGGTAAGCACCCCCGGGCGGCGCAGGTGCCGTAGGCTCACTCGTACTCTGTGCCGCCCTTGCGGGTCAGGTACGCCGGGCTGATCGCCTTGGCGATGGCGCGGCCGCCGGTGACCGTGCTGTACCGCTCCTCGGCGGGCCGTATCACCACGCCCTCGCGAAGGTGCAGCTCACGCCCGGACACCGTCTCCCGCCCGCTCGCGAACTCCCGGACGAGGCCGATGTCGTACGGCCCGGCGTACAGACGGGGAACCACCGGCAGGCGCCCCTCCAGTACCTCCGCCGCGTCCAGCCACCGCACGGCGCCATTTACCTCGGCCGACACGTCGAACACCGCGTACCCCAGCGTGTCGCGCCGCCCGTCGGCGCCGTAGGCCAGGTCCTGCACCCCCGCGCCGTAGACCTCCGCGAAGATCCCGACCCGGCGCGCCCCCAGCCGCTCGCAGAGCCACGCCGCGGTCTCGGCCACGCCGTGCGCCCGCACCGCCCGCCAGTACAGGTTGCGCGGATCCTCCTTCAGGGCCAGGGACTTGGCCCCGAATCCCTTGGAGGAGACGTACATCCGCCCCTCCTCGGCGACGTACGTCAGCAGACAGGCCGTGCCGTGCAGCTTCTCGGTGAGGACGACCGGCTCGCCCGGCGTGAAGATGTCCGGATACCGCTGGATGTTCTCGATGTCGACCCAGGGCAGCAGTTCCGGCGCCGGCTCGACCTCTCCGCTCATCGTCGGCGGGATCGGCGGCACCCACTTGGTGATGCCCAGACGCTCGGCGAAGTCGGTCCCCTCGGCGGCCGCCCGCGCCAGATCCACGCCGGCCAGCGCCTTCGGCCGGCACACCAGCCCCTGCGACAGCTCGCCCCGCAGCCGGACCGCTTTCACCCGGTTCGCCGCGCCGCCCGCCAGTCGCCCGGTCAGTCCCAGTTCACCGATCAGCTCGTCCGGCAGCACGGACTGCTCCGGGATGTACACAGCCGCCTCGCCGGTGCGGTAGGCGCCCTTGGCGACCACCGCCCGGTACAGCCCCACCTGGGCCAGTTCGAGCGCGTCGGCGTTCGGGTGTTCGTGGACGGCCAGCACTTCGGCGGTGACATGCAGGGTCGACATGGGACAGCCTCTTCTCCCGGTCGGGACAGGGGATCGGTCGGTCCCCACTGTCCGGACCACAAAAGGCTGGAGCGACCGGTTTTGCCCCTGGTAGCGTGCCGATCCGATCCACCAGGGGTGCGGCATCCCCGGCGCACCCCCGGTCCCCCACGCCGTCCCCGCCGGTCAGGCAGACATCAGGAGGCGGCCGCGCCGGGCGTAGGTCAGGGCCTGGGTCGTGAGCACGGGGCTCGGCACGAGGATGCCGCAGTCCGCGCAGACCGGGCCGCAGGACGGTTCGTGGTCCAGGCCGTGCCGGTAGACGAGCCGCTCCCCGCCGCACACCGGGCAGCCCGAGCCCGGTTCCCGCTCCAGGGCGGCGATCAGCCGGCGCAGCACCTCCGCCAGCGGCTCACCGGGGTGCACCTTCGGGTCGTCGCACCAGGCCACCCCGAAGCCGCCCCAGGTCAGCCGGTGCCAGTCGTCCACGCTGCCCGGCCGGCGCAGCCCGTCGTGCTTCTCCTTCTTGCGGCGCTCGGCGAAGTCGGTCTCGTAGGCGAGCCACACCGCCCGTGCCTCCTCCAGCTCCTCCAGTGCGGCCACGAACCGCGCCGGGTCGGGGGACCTGTCCTCCGGGCCGAATCCGGCCCGGGAGCACAGATGGTCCCAGGTCGCCCGGTGCCCGTAAGGGGCGAACCGCTCAAGGCACTTGCGCAGCGAGTAGCGCCGCAGCGCCAGGTCGCACCGCGGATCGCGCACCTGTCTCGCCAGACTTCGGAATCCGGCCATCGCCCTGCACCTCCGTCTATACCTGCGTCCACACCTGCGTCATGCGCTCACGTCACGTCGGCGGCGCCGTACGGCTGTGGTGCTCCGGACTCCGCCGTCGCCAAGTAGACGTACGACGGAGCGCATCGGCTCCATACGATTTCCGATGCCCTGCCATAAGGCGTCACGGGTTGACCGCCTCCCACCGGCCTCGCCTCCTCAGAAAAGTGACGCATGTTCATCTTCTAACTCGGGGATACCGGCGGTAACATCCGGCCACCCCACCCCTCGTTGGGAGGAGCTGCCATGCCATGGCGCACCCCGCACCACGTGTTGTCCGACAGACTGAGAACTCCCCGCAAGCTCTCCGGGTTCCTGAAGACGGCATCCGTATGCGTACTGACAGCCGCACTTCTCTCCCCGCTCACCCGAACGGCCGCAGCGGCCGACGCCCCCGCATTCAACGACTACTGCGGCGGCCAGTGTTCGGACATCCTGCCGCCCGGTGAGAACGGCAACGCCACCCTCGCCCAGATCCTGCTCAACCAGGTCTTCGGCACCCAGCCCGCGCACGCCGAGGACCAGCTCGGGCCCTACGCGAACCTGGCCACCGGCTACTCCGGGCTCACCGACGCCAAGATCAACAACTTTTTTAACGACGCCTCCTTCGGCGTGCCTTCCGACCAGGTCGCATCGAGCGAGAGACCGGCCGGCCGCAGTGACGTGACGATCGTCCGCGACAAGAAGGCCGGTGTGCCGCACATCACAGGCACCACCCGGTACGGCACCGAGTTCGGAGCCGGTTACGCGGCCGCCGAGGACCGGCTGTGGCTGATGGACGTCTTCCGGCACGTGGGCCGTGGCCAGTTGACCTCGTTCGCCGGCGGAGCCCCCGCCAACCAGGGCCTGGAGCAGCAGTTCTACCGCAACGCCCCCTACACCGAGGCCGACCTGCAGGCGCAGATCGACAACGCCGTGGCCAAGGCCGGAGCTCGCGGCCAGCAGGCGCTCGGCGACGTCAACGCCTACCTCGCCGGCGTCAACGCCTACATCGACGCCTCCGACAGCGGCCGCTACTTCCCCGGCGAGTACGACCTGACCGGCCACAAGGGACCGATCACCAACTCGGGCACCATCGAGCACTTCAAGGTCACCGACCTGGTCGCGCTCGCCTCGGTGATCGGCTCACTCTTCGGTGCCGGCGGCGGGGGCGAGGTCAACAACGCCCTCTCGCTGCTCGCCGCCCAGGCCAAGTACGGCACCGAGGAAGGAACCAAGGTCTGGGAGGCCTTCCGCGAACGCAACGACCCCGAAGCCGTCCTGACCGTCCACGACACGAGCTTCCCCTATGGAGGCCGGCCCGCCGACGCCCAGGGCGAGGCCTTGCCCGACCCCGGCTCGGTGACCGAGGAACCGCTGGTCTACGACCGCACCGGCAGCGCCGCCACCGCCGGCGCCACCAAGGCCTCCGGCTCCGCCGCCAAGGCGACCCTCGGCTCCGCCCGGCGCGGCATGTCCAACGCCCTCGTCATCAGCGGCAAGCACACCGCGAGCGGCCACCCCATCGCCGTCTTCGGGCCGCAGACCGGCTACTTCGCGCCGCAGCTGCTGATGCTGGAGGAAATACAGGGCCCGGGCATCAGCGCCCGCGGCGCCTCCTTCGCCGGCCTGAGCATGTACGTCGAACTCGGCCGCGGCCAGGACTACTCCTGGAGCGCCACCACCTCCGGCCAGGACATCATCGACACCTACGCCGTCGAACTGTGCCAGGACGATTACCACTACCTGTACCACGGCACCTGCACCGCCATGGAGGAGATCGAGCAGAAGAATGCCTGGAAGCCGACCGCGGCCGACGGCACGCCGGCCGGGTCGTACACCATGCGGGTGTGGCGCACCAAGTACGGGCCCGTCGAGTACCGCGCGACCATCGGCGGCAAGAAGGTCGCCTACACCACGCTGCGCTCCTCGTACCTGCACGAGGCCGACTCGATCATCGGCTTCCAGATGATGAACGACCCGGGCTACGTCAAGGGGCCGGAGGGCTTCCAGAGCGCGGCCCAGCACATCAACTACACGTTCAACTGGTTCTACGCCGACTCCCAGCACACCGCGTACTACAACAGCGGTGACAACCCGGTCCGCGCGGCCGGCGTCGACGCCGAGTTCCCGGTCTGGGCGCGTCCGGCGTACGAGTGGCGCAACTGGGATCCGGCCACCAACACCTCCGACTACACCCCGCCCGCCGCCCACCCCAACTCCGTCGACCAGGACTACTACGTCTCCTGGAACAACAAGCAGGCCAAGGACTACACGACCGCGTCCTGGGGCGACGGCTCCGTGCACCGCGCCAACCTGCTCGACGACCGGGTCAAGAAGCTGGTCGCGGCCGGCGGTGTGACTCGGGCCCAACTGGTGCAGGCCATGGCCGACGCGGCCCTCGCCGACCTGCGTGCCGAGGACGTGCTGCCGGAGCTGCTCCGGGTGATCGGCTCCTCGCCGGTGACCGACCCCACGGCCGCCGACGCGGTCAAGAAGCTCCAGGCGTGGGTGAGCGCCGGTGCCAGGCGCACCGAGACCTCGGCGGGATCGAAGACGTACGCGAACGCCGACGCCATCCGCATCCTGGACGCCTGGTGGCCGCTGCTGGTCAAGGCCGAGTTCGAACCGGGCCTCGGCAGCGACCTGTACACCGCGTTCACGAACAACCTGTCCGTGGACGAGGCGCCCTCCGCCGGGCACGGCCCGACCGGCTCGCACGCCGGAAGCTCCTTCCAGTACGGCTGGTGGAGCTATGTCGACAAGGACATCCGGGCGGTGCTCGGTGAGCCGGTCCAGGGCGGCCTGGGCCAGAAGTACTGCGGCGGCGGCAGCCTCGGGGCCTGCCGCGACGCCCTGATCGGCACCCTGAAGCAGGCGGCCGGCCTGACCGCCGCCCAGGTCTACCCGGGCGACGACCAGTGCTCGGCCGGCGACCAGTGGTGCGCCGACTCGATCGTCCAGCGCACGCTGGGCGGCATCAAGCACGGCCACATCAGCTGGCAGAACCGGCCGACCTTCCAGCAGGTCGTGGAGTACACCTCGCACCGGTGACACGCCGGTGCCGGCGGCGGGTCACGCGACACGGCCCGCCGCCAGCACCAGCCGGGCGAGTTCGGGGTGCACGATGTCGCTGTGCGCCCCGCTTGGCGGCCCGCCGCGGCGGACGACCGCCGCCGCGTCGACGTTCACACAACCCGAGCGCGGCAGCGGGCCGCGCAGCGCCCCGGCCAGGTCCAGGGCGGCGGTGCCCGGCACCGCCTGCACCCCGTCGTGCCCCATGGCCCCCCACCGGGGGCCCAGCGCGTGCCCGAGCGAGAAGCCGGCGACCGACCGGTCCTCGCCCGCGCAGGCCGAGGCCAGCGGGTAGAACGTCCCGAGGGACGAGTCGAAGTGCGAGTAGCAGCACACCAGCGGCCCGTCGACGCGCTTCTGCCGGTCCTTGAGCGCACCCGACCCGTGCGGGTCCTGCGGCAGCCGGGTCGCGAACGTGTAGTGCGAGAAGGCCCCCTGGAGCAGCGTCACGGACTTCACCGTGCGCACCCCCGAGGGCAGCCCGTCGAGCGCGTACGACACCAGGCGGCCGCCGAAACTGTGTCCGACGAGGTGCACCCGCACCCCGGGCGCCGCCGTGGCCAGCCGCCCGAGCGCCGGCCCTAGCCCGCGGCTGCCCACCGTGCCCGCCCGCCGCTTCATCTCGTAGTACGTCGCCTGCCGCAGCAGTTCCTTGGCGCCGTCCCACGGGTTCGGCAGGCTGAACCCGGCGGGCGTCCCGGGCGACTCCAGCGAGGCCAGCGCCTCGGCGAGGGCCTCGCAGACGGCCACCGTGTCCCCGGAGAGCAGGCCGGGTTCGCCCTCCTCGCCGGTGTCGGTACCGGCCTGCCGGGTTCCCGCCCCGACCAGCAGCCGGACCAGCCCGCCGAACTCGGCCAGCCCCTCGGTGCCGGCCGGATGGACGTCCAGCATGCGGGCCAGCTGGTCGACCACCGTGGTCCGGGCCGGGAACGTCTCCCGGAGCGCGCGCAGGGTGTCCTTGTCCAGCGCCGGCCGCGGCGCGGCCCCGGCCTCATCGGCCACGGCGGACCGCGGGAAGTCCGGAATCGGCTCGTCGCAGAACCGCATCGACGGCCAGATCACACCGACGTATCCGATCCGGGCCTTCGGCGCGAGCCCCGGGATCGGGGCGAAGAAGCGGCGGTACAGGGAGGTGGCGCCCGAACGGTCGTTGTTCCAGCCGTGCGCGAAGACGATCAGATCGCGGACGCCGTGGCCGCGGGCCTGATCCAGCAGCCGGTCGCGTTCGGGGCCGTCCACGTCCCCGTCCGCGTCGAAGGTCAGCTCCCAGTAGGGAGTCACGCTCATCCCAGGATCCGCCATGACAGGCTCCCTCGTGCCCCGGAAACGGTGCGTTCCGGTTCGCATCGTCCCGCTGCCGGACAAGCTTGGCCATACTCCTCGCCGTTGCTGTTCGCGTGGCGCGGGCGGCCCTTTCCCAGCGACATACCGACTGGTTAGTCTGTTCGGGCCCGGCCGGCTTCGCCGGACCGGGCGCGCCGCGCACACGTGCCGAAGGAGACGATGGTGGAAGCCGTGCAGGATGCGGGAGTGGTGGTCACCGGGGCCGGTGGCGGGATCGGGGCCGCGCTGGCCCGCCGGTTCGCCGCCGAGGGCGCCCGGGTCGTGGTGAACGACCTGGACGGCGAGAAGGCCGCGGCCGTGGCCGCGGAGATCGGCGGGATCGCCGTACCCGGCGACGCCTCCGCGGTCGTCGGCGAGGCGCGCGACGCCCTCGGCGGCCGGGTGGACGTCTACTGCGCCAACGCCGGTCTCGGCTCCGGCGGCTCCGAGGCGGCCGGCGAGGCCGTCTGGGCGAGCGCCTGGGACGTCAACGTCATGGCCCACGTCCGCGCCGCCGAGCGGCTCCTGCCGGACTGGCTGGAACGCGGCAGCGGCCGGTTCGTCTCCACCGTCTCCGCCGCCGGCCTGCTCACCATGATCGGCGCGGCCCCCTACAGCGTGACCAAGCACGGCGCGTACGCCTTCGCCGAGTGGCTGTCCCTGACCTACCGCCACCGGGGCCTGAAGGTGCACGCGATCTGCCCGCAGGGCGTGCGCACCGACATGCTCGCCGCCACCGGCAGCGCCGGCGACCTGGTGCTCCAGCCGACCGCCATCGAGCCGGACGCCGTCGCCGACGCTCTGTTCCGGGGGATCGAGGAGGACCGCTTCCTGATCCTGCCGCACCCCGAGGTCGCCGACTACTACCGGGCGCGGGCCGGCGATCCCGACCGCTGGCTGACGGGCATGAACCACGTCCAGCAGAAGTGGGAGGCCACGAGCTGAACGGCTGAGCGGCTCCCGTGAGACCCTCGGGCGGAGATCCTGCCCGACGGGACCGGGACGGTCAGTGGGAAGATCCTGCCTGGGGAACCGCGTTCCCGACGGTGACGATCATCAGTGAAGAGCAGCGACACGGAAGGCAGGTGGCGGCAGTGCCCAGGACCACGGACGGAGACGGGACCCCGGTCCCGCAGCGGCTGCTGGCCGCCGCCACCCGGCTCTTCGCGGAGCAGGGCTACGACCGCACGTCCGTGCAGGAGATCGTCGAGGCGGCCGGCGTCACCAAGGGGGCGCTCTACCACTACTTCGGCTCCAAGGACGACCTCCTGCACGAGGTGTACGCGCGCGTGCTGCGCGTCCAGCAGGAACGGCTCGACGCGTACGCAGGCGCCGACGAGCCCATCGAGAAGCGGCTGCGCGGCGCCGCGGCGGACGTCGTCGTCACCACGATCGAGAATCTCGACGACGCGATGATCTTCTTCCGCTCCATGCACCACCTGAGCCCCGAGAAGAACAAGCAGGTGCGCGCCGAACGCCGCCGCTACCACGAGCGCTTCCGCGCGCTCATCGAGGAGGGCCAGCGCGAAGGCGTGTTCTCCACCGCCACCCCGGCCGACCTGGTCGTCGACTACCACTTCGGTTCGGTCCACCACCTGTCGACCTGGTACCGCCCCGACGGGCCGCTCACGCCCCAGGAGGTGGCCGACCACCTCGCCGACCTCCTGCTGCGCGCCCTGCGGCCGTAGCGCACGGCCGTAGGACACCGCGACGCGTAAGGGGCGGCCACCCTGGGTGGCCGCCCCTTACGCGCGCTTGCCTACAGGTACCTCTTCAGCTCCCGGCGGGCCAGTGAGCGCTGGTGCACCTCGTCCGGGCCGTCCGCGAGCATCAGGGTGCGCGCCCCCGCGTACAGCTCGGCCAGCGGGAAGTCCTGGCTGACCCCGCCCGCGCCGTGCAGCTGGATCGCCCGGTCCAGGATGTCGACCACCGCGCGCGGAGTGGCGATCTTGATGGCCTGGATCTCGGTGTGCGCGCCCCGGTTGCCGACGGTGTCCATCAGCCAGGCCGTCTTCAGCACCAGCAGACGCAGCTGCTCCACCGTTACGCGCGCGTCGGCGATCCAGTTCTGCACCACGCCCTGCTGGGCCAGCGCCTTGCCGAACGCCGTACGGGACACCGCCCGCCGGCACATCAGCTCGATCGCCCGCTCGGCCATGCCGATCAGCCGCATGCAGTGGTGGATCCGGCCCGGGCCGAGCCGCGCCTGGGCGATGGCGAAGCCGCCGCCCTCCTCACCGACCAGGTTCGACACGGGCACGCGCGCGTGGTCGAAGACCACCTCGGCGTGACCGCCGTGGTAGTGGTCCTCGTAGCCGAACACCCGCATCGCCCGCTTCACCGTGACACCGGGTGTGTCCCGCGGGACCAGCACCATCGACTGCTGGCGGCGGATGTCGGGACCGTCCGGGTCCGTCTTGCCCATCACGATGAAGATCTTGCAGTTCGGGTCCATCGCCCCGGAGATGTACCACTTGCGGCCCGTGATGACGTACTCGTCGCCGTCCCGCTCGATGAGCGTGGTGATGTTGGTGGCGTCCGAGGAGGCCACCTCCGGCTCCGTCATCGCGAACGCGGAGCGGATCTCGCCCGCCAGCAGAGGCTCCAGCCACTGCTTCTTCTGCCGATCACTGCCGAACTGCGCCAGCACCTCCATGTTCCCGGTGTCGGGCGCGGCGCAGTTCGTCGCCGTCGGCGCGAGCTGCGGGGACCGGCCGGTGATCTCGGCGAGGGGCGCGTACTGCAGGTTCGTCAGCCCGGCGCCGTACTCGGCGTCCGGCAGGAACAAGTTCCACAGGCCCTGCCGGCGCGCCTCGGCCTTCAGCTCCTCCACCACGGCCGGGGTGTCCCACGGCGAGGCCAGCGCGGCCCGCTGCTCCTCGGCGACCGCCTCGGCGGGGTGGACGTACTCCTCCATGAAGGCGAGCAGCCTGGCGCGCAGTTCCTCGGTGCGCGCGTCGAACGCGAAGTCCATGTCAGCTCTCGCCTTCCTGAAGCGTGGTCAGTCCGTGGTCGATGAAGACGGGCACGAGGTCGCCGATGCGGTCGAAGCCGCGGCCCACCGTCTGGCCCAGCGTGTACCGGTAGTGGATGCCCTCCAGGATCACGGCGAGCTTGAACCACGCGAACGCCGTGTACCAGGAGACGGCCGAGACGTCGCGGCCCGAGCGCGCCGCGTACCGCTCGATCAGCTCGGCCGGGTCGGGATGCCCGGGAGCCTCGGCGGTGGTGGAGACGGGGGAGTCCGGCATGCCGAGCGACCGGCTGTACATCACCAGCAGCCCGAGGTCGGTCAGCGGGTCGCCGAGCGTGGACATCTCCCAGTCCAGGATCGCCCTGATCTCGTCGTCCCGGCCGATCAGGACGTTGTCCAGCCGGTAGTCGCCGTGCACGACCGCCGGGGCGGGGGAGACGGGCAGGCCGCGTCCGAGGGACGCGTGCAGCTCGTCGATGCCCGGCAGGTCTCGGTTGCGGGAGGCGTCCAGCTGCTTGCCCCAGCGGCGCAGCTGCCGGTCCAGGAAGCCCTCCGGCCGCCCGAAGTCCGCGAGGCCCACCTCGGCGGGGTCGACGGCGTGCAGGTCGACCAGCGTGTCCACCAGCGACAGCACCGCGCCGCGGGTGCGCTCCGGGCCGAGCGGGGCGAGCTGGTCGGCGGTGCGGTAAGGGGTGCCCTCGACGAACTCCATGACGTAGAACGGTGCCCCCAGCACCTCCTCGTCCTCGCACAGCAGCACCGGGCGCGGCACCGGCACCTTCGTCGGGTGCAGTGCGCTGATCACCCGGTGCTCGCGCCGCATGTCGTGCGCGGTGGCCAGGACGTGCCCGAGCGGAGGCCGTCGTACGACCCACTTGGTGGTGCCGTCGGAGACCTGGTAGGTGAGGTTCGACCGCCCGCCCTCGATCAGCCGGCCGGTCAGCGTGCCGGTGACCAGACCGGGCCGCTCCCGGTCCAGCAGACCGCGCAGCCGGTCGAGATCGAGTCCGGGCGGGTGATCGGCGCTCATACGGCACTCCTACGAACGGGTGAACCTGACCCGACTTATGATGCCGACCGGTCGGTATGTCGTCCAGTAGGTGTGAGGAACGTGACCGGAGCCACCCTAGTCCGGCCCCGGGAAACCGGCGCTGCGCTCAGTGCTCGTCCCAGTGGTCCCCGTGCTCGGCGTGCCGGTGCCCGTCGTGCAGATAGTCCACATGGTCGCCGTGCTGCACGCGCGCGTGCCCGCACTCGTCGTGGTGCTCGTGCGGATGGGCCTCGTGCGCGGTGTGCCCGGACGGCTCGCACTCGTCCCAGTGGCCCTGGTGCTCCCGGTGCAGATGACCGTCGTGCACGTAGTCGAGGTGGTCGCCGTGGTGCACGGCCGTGTGCCCGCAGTCCGGTCCGTGCGTGTGCGTGCCGTGCGAGGCGTGTTCCTGGTGAAGGGTGGTCATGGTGGTCACCTTCGGGGGTACGTGAGGATCCGTTGACGACGGACAGGCTGCCACGCGAAACGCGCATACCGGGGCATCCCGGTTGCGTGGCGCACGAGTACCCCGGAGGGTCGTGGGCATGAAGGCCATCACCTACAGCCGGTACGGCGGACCCGACGTGCTGGAGTACACGGACGTCCGCGACCCGAAGGTCGGCCCCGACGCCGTACTGCTCGAGGTCCGCGCGGCCGCCGTCAACCCGGTCGACTGGAAGTGCCGCGAGGGCCATATGGACGGCATGCTGGACGCCGTGTTCCCGGTGATCCCCGGCTGGGACGTCAGCGGCGTGGTCGTCCGGCCCGGCGTCTCGGTCACCGAGTTCTCCGCCGGCGACGAGGTGATCGGCTACGTCCGCGAGGACTTCCTCTCCCGGGGGACCTTCGCCGAATACGTCGCCGCGCCCGTGCGCACGCTGGCCCGCAAGCCGCGCAACCTTTCCCACGAGGAGGCCGCGGGGCTCCCCCTGGTCGGACTCACCGCCTACCAGGTGCTGGTCAAGGCGCTGGAGGTCAGACGCGGCGAGACCGTGCTGGTGCACGCGGCGGCCGGCGGGGTCGGCTCGCTCGCCGTCCAGATCGCCGCGCACCTCGGCGCCCGAGTGATCGGCACGGCGAGCGAACGAAACCACGACTTCGTCCGCGGCTGCGGGGGCGAACCGGTGACGTACGGGGAGGGGCTGGCCGAACGGGTGCGGGGACTCGCCCCCGAGGGGGTGGACGCGGCGTTCGACACCATCGGCGGCGACACGCTCAGGGCGTCGGCCGATCTGCTCACGCAGGGGGGCCGCCTCGCCTCCATCGCCGACCCGGAGGTCGTGAACTACGGCGGCCGGTACTGCTTCGTCCGCCCCGACGCGGATGACCTGGCGGTACTGACCGAACTGGCCGAGCGGGGCGCGGTGTCGGTCCACGTCCAGGAGACATTCCCGCTCGCGCGAGCGTCGGAGGCCCACCGCCTGAACGAGGAGGGCCGCACCCGCGGCAAGATCGTGGTGACGGTGTCCCCGTCCGGGCGCTGAGTGCCGCCCGCGGACCGGCGGCGGCTGCTCGCGCGGTTCCCCGCGCCCCCTACGGGCGCCACCGGTCCGTGCCCCGCTGCGGCGCCGTCGTGGCTGCTCGCGCGGTTCCCCGCGCCCCTTGCGAGGCGATTCCGCTGGACTTTGTGCGACAGGGTGCACCTGCGGGCTGGGCAATCCCCGTGCAGTCGAGCGCGCCCCAAAGGGGCGCGGGGAACTGCGCGACAAGCCACGACGGCGCCGCACTGGTCAACGCACCGTCGGCGCCCGTAGGGGCCGCGGGGCTGTGTCCATATGCGGCTCTGCCGCGTGGGCGCGACCCGCCCCCACCGGCCCGCAGGTGAACGCACTTGCCGGGCGCGCCCTACAGCACCAGCACCGCCGCACACACCGCCAGTGCCACCGGGCACAGCACCGCCGCCCCGGCGTACCGCGCACGCAGTGTGGGGGGCCGGGCGCCGGACGCCAGTCCGCTGATTCGCCGGTGCGCCACCCACACGAAGCACAGCCACACCGCACAGCACACCGCGCACACGGCGACACCAGTGGCCGAAGCCCCACCATGGAGCGCCGTCTTGACGGCGAGCACCGCGGCGACCGCCGCGGACAGTGTCGTACGGCGCCACGCCAGCCGCGTCCGCTCCGGCTGCAGCCCGGGATCCCGGTCGGGCGCCGGGCTCCTCACCCCGCCCATCCGACCAGCACCACCACGACCATCGCCACCGCCACCACCGCGATGACCAGGCTCAGCAGGACCGGGAAGCGGGACGCCGGCAGGTCCTCGCCGCGCCGCATGGCCCGCTCGCACCGCACCCAGTGGTTCAGCGCGCGCAGCGAGCACAGCACACCCGCGCCCAGCAGCGCGAGCGCCAGCCCGACACGCCAGCCCCAGCGCAGGTCCGGCAGGAACTGGTCGACCGCGAACCCCCCGCCGATCAGTGCGAGCGCCGTCCGCAGCCAGGCCAGGAAGGTGCGCTCGTTGGCCAGGGAGAACCGGTAGTCGGGCGTGCCGCCCTCCTCACGGATGTGCTCCGGCGCGAACCAGAGCCGGACGTTGCGCACGAACTCGATCACGCGCACGACCTTACCCGGGCGTCACCGAGCGGCCCGGTACGCCTTCAGCCGCTCGTAGGCGGCCATGCCGTCCGGCACCCATTCCCACACGCCGAGCCGGCGCTCCACCTCCTCGTCGGGAAGGAAGTCGTGCCACTGGACCTCCTCCGCCTGGGGGTGCACCGGCAGTTCGCAGCGGACCTCGTACACCGCCGACCACCAGCTCTTCCCGGTCCCGTCGTCGTAGAGGAACTTGAAGAGGAACTCCGGCCGGGGCAGGCCGCTCACACCCAGCTCCTCCTCCGCCTCCCGCAGCGCCGCCTCGTCGTAGGACTCACCCGCGCCGACGACCCCGCCGACGAACATGTCGTACAGCGAGGGGAACACCAGCTTGACCGGCGTACGGCGGTGCACGAAGAGCCGGCCGGAGGCGTCCCGGGCCTGGATGAACACGCACCGGTGGCGCAGCCCCCGGGCGTAGACCTCGCCGCGCGGGTACTGCCCGACGACCCGGTCGTGCTCGTCGACGACGTCGAGGATCTCGTCAGCAGGATTCATGCCCTCATCCAAGCAGGGCCCGCGCCCGCGGCTCGGAGGTCAGGGCCCCTGGAAGATCTGGGCCGGCTCGGCGGTGCCGCCCGCCTTCGCGGCCTTCGCCTTCACCGTCGCGCCGCACGGCAGCGCCGGGTGCAGCCCCAGCAGCACGATGCCCAGGACGATCCCGGCCAGCCCCGCGGCCTCCCAGGCCAGGGCCCCGGTGTCGGTGTGCAGCCGGTCGCCGAGGAAGCCCACGCCGCACAGGATGCCGGCGAGCGGCTCGGCGGCCGTCAGCGCGGGCAGCGACATCCGCAGCGGGGCGGTCTCGAAGGCGCTCTGCACCAGTATCAGCCCGACCACGGCGCACGCCACCAGCGCGTACGGTTGCCAGCCGGTGAACAGACCGGCGAAGCCGCCCCGCGCGAACAACGTGCCGCTGACCCGGGTCATCGCGTCCTGCACGCCGAACAGCAGACCGGCGGCCACCGACAGCAGCACCGGACCCCAGCTGAGCCGGGACCGCTTGCCGTACGTCGTGAGCACCAGCGCCGTGCCGACGACCGCGCCCACGATCAGCCAGTGCCGCAGCGGGCCCGCCTCGGCGCCCCCGCCGCGCGGCTGCCCGGCCACGATGAAGGCGCTCACCCCGCCCGCGAGCAGCGCCAGCCCCGCCCAGCCCTGCCGGCCGAGCGACTGTTTCGTCTGGTGGCGGGACAGGGCGAGGGCGAACAGCAGATTGGTCGCGAGCAGCGGCTCGACCAGCGAGATCTCGCCCTGCCCGAGCGCCAGCGCGCCCAGCACCATGCCGCCCACCATCAGGCCGAGGCCGCCCAGCCAGCGCGGCACCCGCACCAGGTCGAGCAGCAGTCGGAAAGAGAGGAAGTCACCGAGCGGCGCCTTCTCGGCGGCATTCTGCTGGAGGACGAATCCGAAACCCAGGCAGCAGGCGGCACTCACGGCGAGAAGGAGAACCAGAACGGACACGCGCGTACCTCGATCATCCGGCCGGACCACGGGTGCGTCGTGGCCGACTGTAGCGCTCCCGGAACGGCATTGCCCCAGGAGTACCCGTAACCGGGCGGTTCACTCGGTCACGATGTCCGATCGACCGGGTCGGTGCGAGGCGGTGGCGGGACCGTGCGGCCATGCTGCGCCGCCGCCTCGCCCGGCGCTATGGCGTACGCCACACAAATCGGACCAATTCCCCCGGTGTGCCTCGCTCGTCCGGCCCCAAGTTCCGCTCCCGCAAAGGCATTTGAAGCTGGAATCAACCCGTTCCGCTTGACGCACACCGCGGGCGGCGGGTTTGCTGTCCGTGATCGGATGATGGCAGCCCGAGAAACAGGAAGTCCGCGGTGCCTCCACTCCCGCCTCTGCTCGGCCCCAGCAGGGCCCCCACGGACCGGCGTGCCGACACCGTCTCCCCGGCCGACGGCACCGCCCCGGACGGCCCGTGCGCCGTCGACGACGCCCTCGACGACACCCAGCTCCGGGGCGCCCGGGCCGCGCTGGCCCAGGGCCGCCGGCAGGCCGCCCGCTCCCTGCTGCTGCACACCGGTGACGACTGGGACCGCCGTGCCCACCGGCTCACCGTCCTCGCCCGCGAGCCGTACGCCGCCTCCTGGGCCCGCGACTGGCAGCTCGCCGAACCGGACTCCGCCGACGCCGCCGCGCTGCTCGCCCTGGCCCTCGTCCAGCGCGCCCTGCGCGGCCGCGGGGAGCCCGGCACCGCCATGGAGGCCTGCCACGCCGCGGCCGCCCTCGCCCCCGCCGACCCCACGCCCTGGCTCGGCCTGCTGCTCCTCGCGCGCACCCTCGGACCCGAGCGCGAGGTACTGCGGCTCTTCGCCGAGGTCCACGGCCGCCACCCGGAGCACCACCATGCCCACCACCTGCTGATCGCCCGCATAGCCGAGCGGCCGGGATCCGGGCCCGAGTCCCACGAGGTGTACGACCTCGCCGAGCTGGCCGCCGCCGAGGCCCCGGCCGACTCCCCGCTGGCCGTCCTGCCCGTGGTCGCGTACGCCGAGCGCTACCGGGTGCTGGCGGCCACCGGCCTGCTCCCCGCCGATCCGTCGGCCGTCGGCCCGGCCCCTGTCGGCCCGGAGGCGGCCGGCCCGGCCCCCGCCGTTCCGCCCGCCGCCGGTCACTGGTCGGGGCCCCGGGCCCGCCGGGTGCTGAACGCCGCCTTCGCCTGGTGGCTGGAGTGGGAGCACGACGACCACCCGCGCCGCCACATCGACCTCAACCACCTCGCCTTCGCCATGCACCGCGCCGGCCGCTCGGCCGAAGCGGCGGTCCTCTTCCAGCGCATCGGCCGGCACGCCACCGCCGTCCCCTGGTCCTACCCGCACCGCGACCCCTGGACGGCCTTCCGCACCGCCCGCGCCCACGTCCTCGGCGGGCGGCCGGCCCCGGCCCCGGCGCGGCAAGTCATTACGGAATCCTGACCGCCGCCCCCATGCCCTGGCCCCCTGAGGGCCACAAGTGCTCGAATGAATACGTGAACCCTGAACGAACCGAGGCGTCCGAGCCGTCCGACGCGCACGGCAGGCCGTCCGACGCGCACGGCAGGCCCATCGGCCGCCGCGTCTTCCTCGGCACCCTCGGACTGGGCGCCCTCGGGGTCGCCGCCGCGCCCGCCCTGCAACGCGGCCTGGAGGGCTTCCTGGCCAGCGTCTCCGGCAAGGACCCCACGGGCCTGACCGGGCTGCTGCCCAACGGCGGCGGCTTCCGCTACTACTCCGTCGCCGCGTCCGTCCCGAACAAGGGTCCGAACGACTACCGGCTCACCGTCGACGGACTCGTCGACCACCCGCGCACCTACACCCTCGCGGACCTGCGCGGCCTGCCCCAGACCCGGCTCGTCAAGGACGTCCAGTGCGTCACCGGCTGGCGGGTCCCGGGCACCCCCTTCGAGGGCGTACGGCTCTCCGACCTGCTGGACGCGTCCGGCGTCCGGTCCGCCGGCAAGGCGATCCGCTTCACCTGCTTCGACGGCACCTACAGCGAGAGCCTCACCCTCGACCAGGCCCGCCGCCCCGACGTCCTCGTCGCCCTGCGCATGCAGGACAAAAACATCGGCCACGACCACGGCGGCCCCGTCCGCCTCTACGTCGCCCCCATGTACTTCTACAAAAGCGCCAAATGGCTCTCCGGCATCACCGTCACCGACCACGTCCGGCCCGGCTACTGGGAGCACCTCGGCTACGACGTCGACGCCTGGGTCGGCCACTCGAACGGACGCAGCGATGACCCTACGAGCTGACACACCGGCCCCGCCGAGCGCCCGCGTCCAGCGCTTCAGCCGGGCCGAGCGGTGGGTGCACCGGACGACGGCCGCGCTCATGGGCGTCTGCGTGATCACCGCGGCCTGCCTCTACATCCCGCAGCTCGCCGTCCTCGTCGGCCGCCGGGAACTGGTCGTCCGCATCCACGAGTGCGCCGGTGTCGCCCTGCCGGTGCCGGTGCTGCTCGGCCTCGCCTCCCGCGCCTTCCGCGCCGACCTGCGCTTCCTCAACCGGTTCGGCCCGCACGACCGCCTGTGGCTGCGGGCCGCCCTGCTCCGCGACCGGCGGCACAGTTCCCGCCCGGCGGGCAAGTTCAACGCCGGCCAGAAGATCTACGCCGCCTGGATCGCCGGCGCCACCCTCGTCATGCTCGGCACGGGCCTGATGATGTGGTTCACCCACCTCACGCCCCTGATGTGGCGCACCTCCGCCACCTTCGTGCACGACTGGCTGGCCCTCACGATCGGCGTGGTCCTGGCCGGCCACATCGGCATGGCCCTCGGCGATCCCGAAGCCCGCCGAGGCCTCCGAACGGGCACGGTCAGCAGGGAATGGGCCCGCCGGGAACACACCCTGTGGCGCCCCTGACCGTCCTGCCGGCCTCCCCTGCACCCGCCGCGACGGCGCTCAGCCGAAACGGCGCATCCCGGAGGCGCCGCACCTACCTCACCCGTCCCCGAACTCCAGCAACACCTTGCAGGAACGCCCCCGGTCAGCGGCCAGAGTGAACGCGGCGTCAGCCTCCCGCACCGGAACCACCGCGCTGATCAGGCCGTCGAACTCGCCCCGCGCCGCCAGCAGCGCCGTCGCCTCCTCGAACTCGGTGTCGAAGCGGAACGCCCCGCGCAGCTCGATCTCCCGGCTCACCACCAGGTTCCCGGGGAAGGGCGACCGCCCGGGCGGCAGCATCCCGAGCTGCACGACCACACCTCCGCGCCGCACGAGCCGTAGACACGTGTCCAGCCCGGCCGCGGTCCCGGACGCCTCGACGGCCACGTCGACCTCCGCCGGCCGTCCCGCGTCCGCCGGATCGCCGGCCCGGACGAGCGTGTCCGCCCCGGCGACCGCCGCGTGGCCGAGCGCCTCGGGCAGCAGGTCCGTCACCGTGACCCGGCCCGCGCCCGCCGCCCGCGCCGCCGCGACGACCAGGCAGCCGATCGGCCCGGTCCCGGTCACCAGCACGTGCCTCCCGGCCACGTCCCCGGCGCGCCGCACCGCGTGCAGGGCCACCGACAGGGGCTCGGCCAGCGCGGCCCGCCGCAGCCCGAGCCCCTCGGGCAGCGGCCTCACCTGCCCCGCCGGCACGACCACCTGCCCGGCGAAGCCGCCCTGGACGTGCGGGAAGCGGGCCGCGCTGCCGAGGTAGCGGGTGTCCCGGCACACGTTCGCCCGCCCGTCGGCGCACTCCGGGCAGCGCCCACACGGGGAGGCCGGGTGCACGGCGACGGCCGTACCCGGCGGCGGACCGGTGGCGTCACCGCCGTAGGAGACCACCGTGCCCACCACCTCGTGGCCCAGGACCATCGGCTCGCGCAGCCGGAAGTCGCCGACGCCGCCGTGCCGCCAGTAGTGCAGGTCCGACCCGCACACACCGCCGTACCGCACGGCCACCAGCGCCTGTCCGCGCCCGGGCAGGGGAGCCGGCAGCTCCTCCACCCGCAGATCGCCCGCCCCGTGGACGACACAGCCCAGCACGCCCGCCGCCCCCTTCACAGCACGCTCGTCATGCCGCCGTCGACGTACAGCACCTGGCCGCCGACGAAGTCCGCCGCCGGGGAGGCGAGGAACAGCAGCCCGCCCACCAGGTCCGCCGTACGGCCCCAGCGGCCCGCCGGGGTCCGCCGCCGCACCCAGGTGCTGAACTCCTCGTCCGCGACCAGCGGGGCGGTCAGCTCGGTCTCGATGTAGCCGGGCCCCAGCCCGTTGACCTGCACGCCGTACGGCCCCCAGTCCGCGCACATGCCCTTGGTGAGCATCTTCAGCGCGCCCTTGGTCGCCGCGTACGGCGCGATGCCCGGCCGCACCACCTCGCTCTGTAGCGAGCAGACGTTGACGATCTTGCCGTGGCCGCGTTCCGTCATCCCGCGCGCTGCCTCGCGGCCGACGAGGAACGCGCCGGTGAGATTGGTGTCCAGGATGCGGTGCCAGTCGCCGTCCGTGAACTCCAGCAGCGGCGCCCGCAGTTGCATGCCCGCGTTGTTGACGAGGATGTCGAGCGGACCCACCCGCTCCTCGACACCGGCGATCCCGGCGGCCACCGAGGCGCCGTCGGTCACGTCGAACACCGCCGTGCGGACGTCACCGGGGAGGTCCCCGGCGGCCTTCGCCAGCCGTTCGGGATCGCGCCCGTTGAGCACCACCGTGCAGCCGGCCTCGGCCAGGCCCCGGGCCAGGGCAAGCCCGATACCGCGGCTGGAGCCGGTCACCAGGGCCGTCCGGCCGCCGATGTCGAAGAGCGGGTGAGCCGTCATGGTCGTACCCCTAGATGATCAGCGAGAGGAGCAGGACGAGACCGCCGGCCACCACCGAGATGATCGTCTCCATGACCGACCAGGTCTTGATTGTCTGCCCGACGCTCAGCCCGAAGTACTCCTTCACCAGCCAGAACCCGGCGTCGTTGACATGGCTGAAGAACAGCGAGCCGGCGCCGATCGCGAGGACCAGCAGGGCCGCGTGCGTGGTCGACATGTCCGCGGCGAGCGGCGCGAGCAGGCCGGCGGCCGAGACCGTCGCCACCGTCGCCGAACCGGTCGCCAGCCGGATCACCACCGCGACCAGCCAGGCCAGCAGCAGCGCCGGGATCGACCAGTCCTTGGAGATGTCGAGGATCATCTGGCCGACACCGCAGTCGATCAGGGTCTGCTTGAAGCCGCCGCCCGCGCCCACGATCAGCAGGATCCCGGCGATCGGCATCAAGCCCTTCTCGACGGTCTCCTGGATCCGGCCCTTGCTGAACCCGGCGGGCCGGCCCAGCGTGAAGATGCCGACGATCACGGCCGCGAGCAGCGCGATCAGCGGGGAGCCGACCACGTCGAAGACGCGCTGGGTCATGTTCGCGGGGTCGTCGACGACGATGTCCACCAGCGCCTTGGCCAGCATCAGCACGACCGGCAGCAGCACGGTCGCCAGCGTGGCGCCGAAGCCGGGACGGCGCTTCAGCTCCTCCGAGGGCCGCTGCGGGACCATCCGGTCGGGCGCGGGCACGTCCACCCAGCGGGCCGCGACCTTCGAGAACAGCGGTCCGGCGATGATCACCGTGGGTATCGCGATCACGAGGCCCAGCGCCAGCGTCACGCCCAGGTTCGCCTTGACCGCGTCGATCGCGACGAGCGGGCCGGGGTGCGGCGGGATCAGGCCGTGCATCACGGACAGACCGGCCAGCGCCGGCACGCCGATGCGCATCAGCGAGTAGTTGCCGCGCTTGGCGACCATGAGCACGACCGGGATCAGCAGCACGATGCCGACCTCGAAGAACAGCGGCAGACCGACCACGGAGGCGATCAGCACCATCGCCCACGGCATCGCCCGGCCACCGGCCTTCGCGAGGATCGTGTCGACGATCTGGTCGGCGCCGCCGGAGTCGGCGAGGAGCTTGCCCAGGATCGCCCCGAGCGCGATCAGGACGCCCACGCCGGCGACGGTGCCGCCGAGCCCGGTGGTGAAGCTGGTGATGGCCTTGTCCAGCGGCGCGCCGGCGACCGCGCCGAGCACCAGCGAACCGATGGTCAGGGACAGGAAGGCGTGCAGCTTGTACTTGGTGATGAGCACGACGATGACGGCGATGCCCACCAGCGCGGCGATGCCGAGCTGGGCGTGGCCGGCGGAGGTGATCGGCGGAGGCGCGTCCGCTGCCAGCATCTCGACGCTGAGTCTGGTCACGGGGGATTCCTTGCGGGTACGGGGACAGGGATCGGGGTGCTACTCGGTGATGTCGGGAAGCGCGTCGAGCGCCCTGACGGCCCGCTCGGTGATCTCCTCGGGGCCGCCGTCGACGTCCACGGCCACGCCCGCCTCGTCCGCCTGGAGGGGCTGGAGCGTGGCGAACTGGGAGTCCAGCAGCGCGGTCGGCATGAAGTGACCGCGCCGCAGCGACATCCGGTCCTCGATGAGGTTCCGGTCGCCCGTCAGGTGGACGAACACCACGCCGGGAGCGGCGGCGCGGAGCCGGTCGCGGTACGCCCGCTTCAGCGCCGAACTGCTGACCACCCCGCCGAGTCCCGCCCGCCCGTGCGCCCAGGCGCCGATGGCGTCCAGCCACGGCCACCGGTCGGCGTCGTCGAGCGGGACGCCGGCCGACATCTTGTCGATGTTGGCCTGCGGGTGGAAGTCGTCGCCCTCGGCGTACGGGACGCCCAGCCGGGCGGCGAGCAGGGGACCGATCGTGGTCTTGCCCGTTCCGGCGACGCCCATCACGACGACGACGTGGGGGGTACGCATCACTGCCTCGCTGTCTTCCTCGACATCCGACGCCGACATCTGGCGTCGGGGCACACTGAAACCCATTAGGTACGACTAATTCAAGAGCCTGTAGTGAATAAGTCTGACTTTATTGCTCCGTGATCCACGCCGTACGCTGAGTGCATGACCACACCGGGCCGGGGGCTGCACGGCCACGTTCTCGACTCCCTCGGCCCCGCGATCACCGCGGGCGAGTATCCGCCGGGCAGCGTGCTGCGCACCGACGAACTCGCCCAGCGCTTCGAGGTCTCACGCTCCGTGATGCGCGAGGCGGTCCGCGTCCTCGAATCCATGCACCTCGTCGAGTCCCGGCGCCGGGTGGGCGTGACCGTCCGCCCCAAGTGCGAGTGGAACGTCTACGATCCGCAGGTCATCCGCTGGCGCCTGGCCGGCGCCGACCGCCCGCACCAGCTCCGCTCGCTCACCGTGCTCCGCTCGGCCGTCGAACCCGTCGCCGCCGGCCTCGCCGCCCGGCACGCCACCTCCGAGCAGTGCGCCGAACTCACCGAGTGCGCGCTCGGCATGGTGGCCAACTCGCGCGGCCACCGGCTCCAGGAGTACCTGGTCCACGACATGGCCTTCCACCGGGTGGTCCTCATCGCCTCCGGCAACGAGATGTTCGCCCGCCTCGGTGACGTGGTCGCCGAGGTGCTGGCCGGCCGTACCCACCACGAGGTCATGTTCGAGGACCCCGACCCGGCCGCCGTCACCCTGCACGTCCAGGTCGCCGAGGCGGTCCGGGCCGGCGACGCCACCCGCGCCGAGGAGCTGACCCGCCAGATCACCGTCGGCGCCCTCCACGAACTGGACATCCTGGCGCCTTGACCCCTGGGCGGGGCGGCTACGCGTTGTCGAGGAACTCGCCGTCGACGTACACCCACGCCCCGGCCACCCGCTCGAACCGGCTCCGCTCGTGCAGCGAACCGCCCCGGTAGGACGCCCGGAACGTCACGGTCCCGGCGCTGTGGAAGGCGGACCCGCCGGTGCTGTCCAGCACCTCCAGCCCCGTCCACCGCATCCGCGGGTCCAGCTCCAGCCGCTCCGGCCGGGTCCGCGGATGCCAGGTGCGCAGCAGATAACCCACGTCGCCCCTCACGAACGCGCAGTACCGCGACCGCATCAGCGCCTCGGCGCTCGGCGCGGCCGCGCCCGCGTGGAAACGGCCGCAGCAGGCGTCGTACGGCTCGGGCCGTCCGCAGGGGCAGGTGCGCGTGGTCATGGCACCCATTGTGGGGGAGGGGGCGCGAGGAACGGTGCGGGGGAGGAACGCACGAGGGCCCCCGCTTCCGCGAGGGCCCTCACTGGTGTCCGAGGGGGGACTTGAACCCCCACGCCCGATAAAGGGCACTAGCACCTCAAGCTAGCG
>NZ_JBEYVS010000023.1:0-131001 GCF_040644095.1 Streptomyces sp. NPDC047028 | reverse complement strand
AGTACGTCCAGTACGAGGGCGATCCGGGCGCACGCCGAGAGCACGCACCGGACGCCGCGGGCTGCTCCACGAAGATCCGCCGGACAGGCCCTGGCCGGACCTCCCGGCAGGATTGGTCCCGGCCGGTCGGGGCAGCCATGGTTCTACCAGGGTGAGGGGAGCGGGCCCATGCGTCGTGGGGGACCTTCGGTTCTCGGGATCGTGCTGGCGGGCGGGGAGGGCAAGCGCCTGATGCCGCTGACCGCCGACCGCGCCAAACCCGCGGTCACCTTCGGCGGCACCTACCGGCTCGTCGACTTCGTGCTGTCCAACCTGGTCAACGGCGACATCCTGCGGGTCTGCGTACTCACCCAGTACAAGTCGCACTCGCTGGACCGGCACATCACCACCACCTGGCGGATGTCCAGCCTGCTCGGCAACTACGTCACCCCGGTCCCGGCGCAGCAGCGCCTCGGGCCCCGCTGGTACCTGGGCAGCGCCGACGCGATCCTGCAGTCCCTGAACCTGGTCCACGACGAACAGCCCGAGTACGTCGCGGTGTTCGGCGCCGACCACGTGTACCGGATGGACCCGCGGCAGATGCTTCGGCAGCACATCGAGGGCGGGGCGGGCGTCACGGTGGCCGGCATCCGGGTGCCGCGCACCGAGTCCTCCTCCTTCGGGGTGATCACCCCCGGCCCGGACGGCCGTACGGTGGAGCGCTTCCTGGAGAAGCCGGCGAACCCGCCCGGACTGCCCGACGACCCCGGACGTGTGTTCGCCTCGATGGGCAACTACCTCTTCACCACCAAGGCGCTGATCGAGGCGCTGCACCGGGACGCCGAGGACGAGCGTTCCGTGCACGACATGGGCGGCTCGATCCTGCCGCAGCTCACCGAGCGGGGCGAGGCGCAGCTGTACGACTTCAGCGACAACCACGTCCCCGGCGAGACCACCCGGGACCAGGGCTACTGGAGGGACGTCGGCACGCTCGACGCCTACCACGAGGCGCACATGGACCTGATCGCCGAGCGGCCCGCCTTCAACCTCTACAACCGGCAGTGGCCCGTCTACACCCATTCCAACCAGCTCTCCCCGGCCCGCTTCAACGCGGGCGGCATCGCGAGCGAGTCCATCGTCAGCGCGGGCTGCCTGATCCGCGGTCAGGTCTCCCGCTCCGTGCTGTCGCCCGGGGTGCGGATCGACCCGGGCGCCGTGGTGCAGGGCTCCGTGCTGCACGACAACGTGCGCGTCGGCCGGGGCGCGGTCGTCCGCGGTGCCGTCCTGGACAAGAACGTCGAGGTCCCGCCCGGCGCCACGATCGGCGTCAATCCGCAGCGGGACGCGGAGCTCTACACCGTCTCCAAGGGCGGGGTGATCGCCCTGGGCAAGGGGCGGACGGTGTCCTAGCCCGGCCACCCAGGGGCGGCGTCCAGCGCGACGCGCCCCGCACGTCCCGCCCGGAATGCCCGAGTTCGCGTCGTTCGGCCTTCACGATGCAGGCAACGATGTCGAACCTTCGGAGGTCATCCGACATGAGAGGGACCCGGCGCACGCGCCTGTGCCTGGCCGGGGTGATGGCGGCGTCCGCGCTGATCACCACCCCCGACGCACGGGCCGCCGAGCGGACCGACGGCCACCTCACCGATCTGGTGAACCCCTTCATCGGGACCCAGAACGAGGGGAACACCTTCCCCGGTGCCACCGTGCCGTTCGGCATGGTGCAGCTCTCCCCGGACACCGGGCACAACACCGGCTACGACTACACGCAGAACCGCATCCGCGGCTTCTCCCTCGTCCACCTCTCCGGCGTCGGCTGCCGGATCGGCGGCGACCTGCCCGTGCTGCCCACCACGGGAGACGTCACACAGACGGACTACGCCCAGTACGCCGCGGGCTTCTCCCACGCCGACGAGGAGGCGAGCCCCGGCTACTACCGCGTCGGCCTCGACTCCGGAATCCGCGCCGAACTGACCGCGACCGCCCGTACCGGCGTGCAGCGCTACACCTTCCCGGCCACCGCCCACGCCAACGTGCTGTTGAACGCGGCACAGGCGCTGCACCGGCCGGTCACCAGCACGGTCGAGATCCTCGACGACCACACCGTGCGCACCGCCGTCACCGGCCACGGCTTCTGCCGGGACACCGACCCGTACACCGTCTACACGATCACCCGCTTCGACCGGCCCTTCACGGCCTACGGCACCTGGGACGGCACGGCGCTCACGCCCGGATCCCGCACCGGCCACGGGGGCGCCTACGTCCGCTTCGACACGACCCGGGACCGCACGGTCGAGGCGACCACCGCCCTGAGTTACGTCGACGCGGGCGGCGCCGCGGCCAACCTGCGCGCCGAGGGCGGCCGACCCTTCGACGCCGTACGGCTGCGGGCGCGCGCGGCGTGGGAGCGGCGGCTGTCCACCGTCCGGGTGAACGGCGGCGACCCCGCCCGGCGCCGGACCTTCTACTCGTCCCTGTACCGCTCGTTCCTCGCGCCCAACGTCGGCAGCGACGCCGACGGCCGCTACCTGGGCTGGGACCGCCGTATCCACCGCTCTCGCGGCTTCACCTACTACCAGAACTGGTCCCTGTGGGACACCTACCGCACCCAGGCCCAGCTGCTCGCCCTGCTCGCACCCCGCGAGGCCCGCGACATGGCGCGCTCGGTGGTGCGGATCGACGAGGACGGCGGCTGGCTGCCCAAGTGGGGCTACGGCCCCGTCGAGACGAACGTCATGAGCGGCGACCCGGTCACCCCGTTCCTGACGACGGCGTACGAGATGGGCCTGCTCAAGGGGTTCGAGGAGGAGACCTACCGGGCGCTGAGGAAGAACGCCGACTCGGTGCCGCCGGCCGACTACCCCGGTATCGGCCGCGAGGCGAACGCCGACTACATCGCGCGCGGCTTCGCGCCGTACATCTGGAACCGCCCGTACGCCAAGATGGGCGACTCCGACTACCACCACGGCGCCTCCGTCACCCTGGAGTACGCGCTCGCCGACGCCATGCTCGCCCAGATGGCCCGCGGTCTCGGCCATGACGCCGACGCCGCCCGGTACGCCGCCCGGTCGCGGAACTACCGGAACGTCTTCGACCCCGCGACCGGCTTCTTCCGCCCCCGCGACGGCTCCGGCGCCTTCACCGGCTCCGCCGACCCGGCCCGCAGCCCGGGCTTCCACGAGGGCAGCGCCTGGCAGTACCAGTGGCTGGTGCCGCAGGACCTGCCCGGCACGGTCGCCCTGATCGGCGGCGAGCAGGCGGCCAACGACCGCCTGGACACCTTCTTCGCCTACGACCGGCTGCTCGCCGACCCCGAGAGCACGGCCCGCGAGGTGTGGGTGCACGGCGGCGCCTACGACTACTACAACGCCGCCACCTACAACCCGATGAACGAGCCCGACCTCATCGCGCCCTACACCTACCTGTCCACCGGCCAGCCCTGGAAGACCACCGACGTCGTCCACGCGGCCCTGACCCTCTTCACCGACGGCCCCACCGGGATCACCGGCAACGACGACCTCGGCACCATGTCCGCCTGGAACGTGCTGTCGTCCATCGGCCTCTTCCCCGTCCAGCCCGGCTACGGCACCTGGGGCCTGTCCACGCCCGTCTTCGACCGGGTCGACCTGACCCTCGACCCACGCTTCTGGCCCGGCGGCCGGCTGACGGTCACCGCGCCCGGCACCTCGGCCGCCGACCGCTACATCCAGGCCGTCCGCGCCGACGGCAGACCCGAACCGCGGACCTATGTGACGACGGCCCGGCTGCGCTCCCTGCGCACGCTCGCGTTCACGGTCGGCCCGCACCCGTCTGAGTGGGGTACGTCACCCGGGGCGGCGCCTCCCGTCCTGAGGTGACCTCAGACGCCTCATGAGTCCCGCCCCTCCCACCGGGGCGGGACTTAATCTGTTGTTAACTGTGCGTAGCCTGATCGTACTTGACCGTAATCATCCGGCGGGGTTTGACTGCTGGTCCACCCTTCGTCGACGCGAGGCATGCTCTTGACTTCCGACCTGCTCGCTCCTCTCGACCTGGCCTTCTGGAACATGGAGTCCGACCGGTACCCCATGCACCTCGGCGCGCTCGGCGTCTTCGCCGCCCACTCGCCCACCGCCGGCGCGCACGCCGCCGATCTGCTCGCCGCCCGCGCCGCCGCCGTCCCCGGCCTGCGCATGCGCATCCGGGACCTGTGGCAGCCGCTCGCCTTCGGCGGCGCCGCCCGCGAGGCCGACCCCGGCTTCGACCCCCTGAACCACGTACGGCTGCACGCCCCCGCCGCCGACTTCCACGCGGTCGCCGGCCGGCTGATGGAGCGGCCCCTGGAGCGCGACAGGCCGCCGTGGGAGGCCCACGTCGTGCCCGGCGAGGACGGGGTGTCCTTCGCGGTGCTGTTCAAGTTCCACCACGCCCTCGCCGACGGGCTGCGCGCGCTGAAACTGGCCGCCGGTGTGCTGGACCCGGTCGACCTGCCCGAACGCCCCCCGCGGCCTGCCGAACCGTCGCGCGGTCTGCTGCCCGACGTGCGCCGGCTGCCCGCACTGCTGCCCGGCCTGGTCAGGGACACCGTCAGGGACACGCTGTCCGACGTGGGCCGGGCCCTGGACATCGGCGCCTCCCTCGCCCGGTCCACGCTCGGCATGCGGCCCACCTCCGCACTGACCGCCGCGCCCAGCGGAACCCGCCGCACCGCGGGCGTCGTCCTCGACATCGACGACGTTCACCGGGTCCGCAAGAGCGCGGGCGGCACCGTCAACGACGTCCTCATCGCCGTCGTCGCCGGAGCGCTGCGCCGCTGGCTCGACGAGCGCGGCGACGGCAGCGCCGGGGTGGCGCCCCGCGCGCTCATCCCCGTCTCCCGGCGCCGGCCGCGCACCGCCCAGCCACAGGGCAACCGGCTCTCCGGGTACCTGATACCGCTGCCCGTCGGCGAGGCCGATCCGCTGCGCCGCCTCGACACCGTGCGTACGGCGATGGTCCGCAACAAGGACGCGGGGTCCGAACGGGGCGCCGGGGCGGTGGCGCTGCTCGCGGACCACGTGCCGGCGCTCGGCCACCGGCTCGGCGGGCCGCTGGTCGGGCAGGCCGCCCGGCTGTGGTTCGACATCCTCGTCACCAGCGTGCCGCTGCCGGGGCTCGGGCTGCGGCTGGGCGGGCACGAGCTGACCGCGGTGTATCCGCTGGCGCCGCTGCCGCCGGGGCAGGCGCTGGCGGTCGCGATCTCCACGTACCGCGGGCACGTGCACTACGGGCTGGTCGCCGACGGTCGTGCCGTGCCCGACCTGGAGCGGTTCGCTGACGCGGTGTCGGCTGAGGTGGAGACGTTGCTCGCGGTGTGCGAGGACTGAAGCGCCGGACCGGCCTTCAGCCGGATCGTGTTCCCACCCGCACCACCCGTACCACTCTCGTCGCCGGGTGCGGGTGGCCCCCGCGGGGCGCGCTCGCCGTCGGCGGCCGACAAGTCCGTGCGTGGTGATCGCATCGGGTTTGGTGGTGGGGGGTTCCGCTCCGTAGACTTCCCCGTTCGAAAGCGGGCGCGAGTCGGAGCGCCGCTCGGTTGAGCAGGGAAGCGGCAGCGCGATGACGGTGACAGAGGACGGGGCGGCCTCCATGGATGCCACCATGGAGGAAGTCGTCTACGGGCCCGGGATCGACCCGGAGCGTCTCGCCGTGTGCCTGAGCGTGCTCGCGGAACTCGACACGCTGGACGTCGACCACCCCGACGCGATCCAGGTGCGCCGCGCCACCTCGCACATCTACCGCACGGTCAAGCAGCGCCGCCGCCAGGACCGACGGGCCGCCAAGACCGCCCACGACAAGGCCGTCACCGAGGCCACCGCCACCGGCTCCGCCGAGCGCATCGACGACGAGACCGAGGGCATCCTGCCCTCCTCCAAGGTGGAGGAGGGCCGCATCGCCGGGATACTCCAGCGCCCCCGCTCGTGCTACACCTGCAAGAGCCGCTACGTCGAGGTCGACTACTTCTACCACCAGCTCTGCCCGGCGTGCGCCGCGCTGAACCGCGCCAAGCGGGACGCCGGCGCCGACCTGACCGGCAAGCGCGCCCTGCTCACCGGCGGCCGCGCCAAGATCGGCATGTACATCGCGCTCCGGCTGCTGCGCGACGGCGCCCACACCACCATCACCACCCGCTTCCCCAAGGACGCCATCCGCCGGTTCAAGGCGATGGACGACTCCGCGGACTGGCTGCACCGGCTGGAGGTCGTCGGCCTCGACCTGCGCGACCCCGCGCAGGCCGTCGCCCTGGCCGAACAGGTTGCCGAGGCCGGACCGCTCGACATCCTGATCAACAACGCGACGCAGACCGTACGCCGGCTGCCCTCGGCGTACGCGGCCCTCGTCGACGGCGAGAGCGCCCCGCTGCCCGCCGGTGAACTCCCCGCCCACCACGTCATCGGCGCCTTCAACTCCGGCGCCGTCGACGGCATCGCCGCGCTGCCCGTCGGCGCCGGCGGGCTGGAGGCCCAGCAGGTCGCCGACCTCGCCCTCGTCGCCGGCAACGCCAGCGTCGCCCGGCACCTGGACGGCACCGCCATCGACGCCGGCGGCCTCGTGCCCGACGTGGTCGACACCAACACCTGGGTGCAGTCCATCGAGCAGATCTCGCCGGTGGAACTGCTGGAGACCCAGCTGTGCAACTACACGGCGCCGTTCATCCTGATCAGCAAGCTGCGCCCGGCCATGGCCGCGGCCGCCCGCCAGGCCCGCAGCGGGCGCTCGTACGTCGTGAACGTCTCCGCCATGGAGGGCGTCTTCAGCCGCGGCTACAAGGGTGCCGGGCACCCGAACACCAACGCCGCCAAGGCCGCCATGAACATGGTCACCCGGACCAGCGCCGAGGAGATGTTCCGCACCGACGGCATCCTGATGACCTCCGTCGACACCGGCTGGATCACCGACGAGCGCCCGCACTACGAGAAGCTGCGCCTCGCCGAGGCCGGCTTCCACGCGCCCCTCGACCTGGTCGACGGCGCCGCCCGCGTCTACGACCCCGTCGTGCGGGGCGAGGCGGGCGAGGACCTGTACGGCGTCTTCCTGAAGGACTACGCGCCCGGCAAGTGGTGAGTGGAACGGCTCCGACTGGGAAGTAGGTGAGTGGGGGCAGCGTGCAGTAAGGGAAGTGGGTGATGACTCATGACCGATCAGCACGGTATCGATCCGCGCGCCAAGTCCGATCCGCGCAATCGCTACTCCACGGACGAGGAGTTCTACGCCAGGGACCGGACCGACAGCGGGTCACTGGAGGAGGACCGTCCGCGAGGCGGCGACAGGGACCCGCTGCGGCATCCCTGGACCTGGGGCTCCATCGCCCTGGTCGTCTGCGTCTGCCTGGTGATCATCATGGGAATCGCGTTCTTCCCCTGACCTGACCTGACCGCCGAGGAGCGATCGAGGACGGCGCACCCCCGCGTGGGGGGCGCCGTCCTGACGCATGCTCGAATGACTGTTCGCGCCACTAGGCCGGGCGGGTGATTCCTGTGCGGGTGATTCGCCTCAAATAGCGCCATATTTACTCCTATTGCAGGGTGAAAAGGCCGCAGATAGTTACTCCTTGTTTGCCTTCCCTATCGAGCGGCCCCGCGCTCATTTGGTTACTCTGAAGTGGACGGACAGCAGCACGGGGTCCCACCCACACCCATCGTCCGTCCCGGGGCGAGCCGCTCACAACGGCCTGTCCTGCCACGAGGAACCGGCGCCACCGCGTCCGTACAGGCCTTCCATCCAGACCCGAACGGGCGTCGAGCGGCACCGTGCAGGCTGACCGTCCCGCCCCGAGGGTGACCCGACACATAAGGAGTGCGCGGTGACACCGGAGACAACGAATCGCGAGCAACGCCCCAAGGAACGCACGGAGCGCAAGGGCCGCCGGTCCGACGAACTCGGCAGCCTCGACGTGTGGGCCCGGTCGGCCCCGATCCGCCTCGCGGGTTACGAGGACGACCTCGCCGAACCCCACATCCTGCCCAGCGTCGACTGACCCCCTGGGGGCCGGACCCGTCGCGATCGTTGGACCGCATGGGCGTGACAGACTCACGCCCATGCCGATCAGAGAAGCCGTGGCCGACGACTGGCCACGGATCTGGCCGTTCTGGCACCGCATCGTCGCCGCCGCCGAGACCTACGCGTGGGACCCCGAGACCTCGGAAGACGCGGCCCGGACGCTGTGGACGGCGCCGCCCAAACGCGTCTACGTCGCCGAGGACCCCACCGGCACGGTGACGGGCTCGGCCTACCTCACCCCGAACTACGGCGGACCCGCAGCGGGTGTCGCGAACGCCGGCTTCATGGTCGACCCGGACCACGCCGGACGCGGCATCGGCCGCGCCCTCGCCGAGCACGTCCTGGCCGAGGCCCGGGCCCAGGGCTACCGGGCGATGGTCTTCAACGCGGTCGTCGAGACCAACCCGGCCGTGGGCCTGTGGACATCCCTCGGCTTCACCGTCCTGGCGACCGTCCCGGAGGCGTTCGACCACCCCCGGCACGGCCGGGTCGGCCTGCACATCATGTACAGGGCGCTCGACTGAGCGAGCGCCCCGCCCGCTACGGCTGATCCGCCACCGGTGCCGTGCGCTGCCACGGACGCAGTTCCTCCAGCTCCGCCGCCAGCGCCAGCAGGTCCGCCTCCGTGCCGGGCCGCCCCACCAGCTGTACGGCGCAGGGGGCGCCCGAGGGCAGGGTGCCGAACGGGACGGACATCGCCGGCCAGCCCGTGAGGTTCCAGGGCGGGGTGAACGGCGAATACGCCGAGTTCACCAGGACGTTGCGCAGCCAGCCCCGCTCGTGCCACGGCCCGGCCTCGGGGGAGCGCCGGGCCAGCGCCGGCGTGAGCAGGACGTCGTACTCCGTGAAGAAGGGGGTCAGCCGGGCGCGGAGCCGGTCCCGGCCGGCCCCGGTGCGCACCGTGCCCACGAAGCGCCGGCCCACCGCCGCGTGCACCCGCGTCCGGCGGGCCAGCCGCGCCGGATCGAGCGCCGCCGCGTCCACCGCCGTACCCGCCGTCCAGTGCTGGATCGCGGTCACGCCCAGCGAGGCCGGATACGGCGGCCGGGCGAGCCGCACCCGGTGCCCGGCCCGCGCGAGCACCCCGGCCGCCTCCCGGACGGCGGTCGCGTACGGCTTGCTGACGCTCACCCCGGCGAGCGGGCTGCGCGGCGCCACGGCGATGCTCCGGCGGGGCGGGTCCGCGGGCAGCGGGAACTCCGTGTCCGCGAGGACGCCCAGCATCAGCCGCAGATCCTCGACCGTGGTGGCCAGCGGCCCGTTCTCGGACATGCCGAACCAGTCGCCGTTGCCGATCCCGGCCGGCACCACCCCGTGCCCCGCCTTCAGCGTCACCAGGCCGCAGTTGGCCGCCGGGATGCGCAGCGAGCCCATGCCGTCGTTGCCGAGGGCGAGGGGCACCAGCGCGGCGGCCACGGCCGCCGCGCTGCCCCCGGACGAGCCGCCCGCCGTCCTGGTGGTGTCCCACGGGTTGCGCGAGGTGCCGTAGACGCCCTCCGTGGTGCCGAAGACACACAGTTCGGGCACGTTCGTCAGGCCCACCACCACCGCGCCGGCCGCCCGCAGCCGGGCCACCGTCACATGGTCCTCGGCGGCCGGCGTGTCCGGGGTCGCGGCGGTGCCGTCGCGGTGCGCCTCCCCGCGCACGGACAGGTTGTCCTTCACGGCCACCGGCACGCCCGCGAGGGGCAGTTCCGCCAGATCGGCGCGCGAGCCGACCTCCTCCGCCTCGGCGAGCGCCGCCCGCGCGCGGACCGCGCGGAACGCCTCGATCCGGCCGTCGAGGCGTTCGATCCGGGCGAGGTGCTCCGCGACCACCTCGCGCGGCGTGACCCGCTTCTCGTGTACGGCGGCGGCGATCTCGGCGGCGGTCCGCCCGGCCCAGCTGCTCACGCGCACTCCTCGGCTGCTCGTCGGCTACTCGCCGGTACGGAAGGCTTGCAGGAGAACTGTGCCCCCTCGCGCGCGGTACGTCGAGAGGCCAAGAGGCTGGTCACCTCCGTTCGGCCGCCGCCCCCGTACTGCCCCGGCCCGTCAGACGCGGCACCGGCACGCCCACCGCGCGGGCCTGGCCGCCGTCCAGCAGCGCGAGCAGTTCCCGGGCCGCCGTCCGCCCGAACTCGGCGCTGTCCCGGGACAGCGCCGACAGCCGGGGCGTGACCATGCGGCACAGCGCCGAGTCCTCCCAGGACACCACCGACACGTCCTGCGGGACCCGGAAGCCCAGCTCGTAGGCCGCCGCCACCCCGGCGACCGCCATCACGTCGTTGTCGTAGATGAGCGCCGTCGGCGCGGGGGCGGCGCCGAGGACGCGGCGGGTGACGGCGGCGCCCTCGGCGTCGGAGTAGTCCGTGGTCACCGAGCGGACCTCCGTCAGGCCCCGGCGCTCCGCCTCCGCGCGCAGGGTGGCGATCCGGCGCTGGGTGTGCGCGAGACCGGCCAGGCCGGCGATGTGCACGATCCGCCGGTGCCCGAGAGCCGTCAACTCGTCGACGACGGAGGCCATCGCGCCCGCGTCGTCCGCCCAGACCGTCGACAGCCCGGGGTGCCGCACATCGGGCGCCCCGCCGATCACCACGGCGGGCAGCCCGAGTTCGTCGAGCAGACCGGGGCGCGGGTCCTCGGCGCGCGGGTCGGCCACCAGCACGCCGTCCACCCGGTGCTCGGCCCACCAGCGCCGGTACACCGCGCACTCGTCGGCCACGTCCGCGGCCACCTGGAACAGCAGCCCGAGGTGCCGTTCGGCCAGCACCTCCTGGATACCGGACACCAGTTGGAGGAAGAACGAATCGACCCCGAGGGTGTGCGCGGGGCGGGCCAGGACGAAGCCGACCGTCGCCGCGCCCTCACCGGACAGGGCGCGGGCCGCCGTGCTGGGATGCCAGCCCAGCTGCTCGGCCACCCGGTGGACCCGCGCCCGGGTGACCTCGGAGACGCCGGGCCTGCCGTTGAGCGCGAAGGAGACGGCGCTCTCGGAGACGCCGGCGCGCCGCGCGATGTCCTTCATCGTCGGCCGGCGAGCGGGTGACCGCTTGGACGGCACCTTTCCCTCCCTCTGAACCGGAAGCGCTAATGCGCTTGAGTGCTATGACTCTAAAGCGCATTAGCGGATAGCGGCAAGGGTGCACTCAAATGTCTCTGACCTGCACTAATGAAGTGTGGATTTCTTTAGTTGCGGCGAATGCATTGACTTTTCGGGACCGGCCCGGGCAAGGTCCCTGGCGTCCCCAGCCGCCACGCCCCGAGGGAGCCGTGTCACCGTGCCCACACCCCGCAGAACCTTCGCCGCCGCCGCCTTCCTCGCCCTGGTCCTGCCGCTCAGCGCCTGCGGCTCGGGCGGGGACGGCGGCGGCTCGACCGACGCCTCGGGCAAGGTCGAGGGCGACATCACCTTCCAGACGTGGAACCTGCGCGCCAACTTCAAGTCGTACTTCGAGGGCGTGGTCGACGGCTTCGAGAAGAAGTACCCCGGCACCCACGTGAAGTGGATCGACCAGCCCGCCGAGGGCTACGCCGACAAGATCAGCGCCGACGCGGCCGGCGGCACCCTCCCCGACGTCGTCAACGTCTCCCCGGACCTGGTCGCCCCGCTCGCCAAGGCCGGCCTCGCCCTCGACCTCGACAAGGCCGCCGCGAAGTACAAGTCCGAGTACCTGCCGGGCGCCTGGGCCAGCCACCAGGTGCCGGGCCTGGGCGGCACCTACGCCTTCCCCTGGTACCTCAACACCGGCCCGCTCTTCTACAACAAGTCCCTGTTCACGGAGGCCGGACTCGACCCCGCCCAGCCGCCGAAGACGTACGACGAACTCTTCGCCGACGCCCTGCGGATGGCGAAGAAGAGCGACGGCAAGGTCGCCACCCTCGCCAACATCCCCACCATCGAGGACTTCGGCCGCTACGGCGTCCCCCTCATGAACAAGGAGGGCACCGCCTTCGCCTTCGACGACGCCAAGGGCGTACAGCTCCTCACCAAGTACAAGGAGCTGTACGACGCCAAGGCCCTGGACCCGCAGGCGCTGACCGCCACCCCGGAGTCCTCCGGGAAGAAGTTCCTCACCGGAGCCGTCGCCATGAACCCCGGCAGCGCGCTCGACCTGGAGAACTTCAAGAAGCAGGCGCCGAGCCTGTACAAGAACATCGGGATCACGGACCAGATCACCAGCACCGGGCACGTCAACATGTACGTGATGGGCGTGATGGTGAACTCCCGGACCAAGCACACCCCGGCCGCGGTCGCCTTCGCGCACTACGTCACCGACGCCGAGCACCAGATGTCCTTCGCCAAGAAGGTCGCCATCTTCCCCAGCACCGCCGGCTCCCTCGACGACCCGTACTTCACCAAGGAGGACGGTACCGACGTCACCCGCGTCCGGGTCGCCGCCGCCAAGTCCCTGAAGACCGCCGTCAACTACACGCCCGTGCTGTTCAGCGAGCAGATGAAGACCGCGCTGCGCAACGAGGTCGCCAAGGCGCTGCAGGGCAAGGAGAGCCCGGAGGAAGCCCTCGACAACGCTGTCAAGTCCTGCGACCAGCTGCTGAAGCAGCAGGGCTGACCTGCCGTGGCCGCCCCCACCGCACCGCACGCCGCATCACACCCCGCACCGCCGCCCGCCCGTGTGCGCCGACAACTGCCCACCAGCCCCTGGCTGTTCGCCGCACCCGGACTGATCGTCGCCGGCGCCTTCGTGCTCTACCCGTTCGTCTCCACCCTGGTGAACTCCTTCACCGACCGGCGCACCCTGGTCCCGGGCGGCTTCGTGGGCCTCGACAACTTCCGTGAACTGCTCCACGACGACATGTTCTGGACCGGCCTGCGCAACAGCACCCTGTACATCCTCGGCGTCGTACCGGCCCTGGTGATCCTGCCACTGCTGCTCGCCCTGCTGGTGCAGAAGAACATCCCCGGCATCACGTTCTTCCGCTCCGCCTTCTACACCCCGGTCGTCGCCTCCATTGTCGTCGTCGGGCTGATCTGGGTGTGGCTGCTGGACGAGCGAGGCCTGGTCAACTCGCTGCTGGAGAGCGTGGGGATCGGCCGGGTCGGGTTCCTCAGCGACCAGTGGCTGCTTCTGCTCAGCGCCATGGCCGTCACGGTGTGGAAGGGCCTCGGCTACTACATGATCATCTACCTGGCGGCGCTGGCGAACGTGCCGCGCGAACTGCACGAGGCCGCCGCCGTGGACGGAGCGGGCCCGGTCCGCCGCTTCCTGACGGTCACCGTACCCGCCGTGCGTTCCACCATGGTGCTGGTCGCCGCGCTCTCCTCGGTCGCCGCGTTCAAGGTGTTCTCCGAGGTGTACCTGATGGCGGGCCCGAGCGGCGGACCGGCCGGCGAGGACACCACCCTCGTCATGCTCGTCCAGCGCACCGGCACCGGCCTCACCGGCCGCGTCGGCTACGCCTCCGCCCTGTCCGTCGTCGTCTTCGTCGTCACCGTCGCCCTGATGCTGCTCGTCCTGCGGGCCGACCGGAGGGAGGAGACATGAGCGTCCTGGAGAAGGTACGGCCCGCACGGCCGGCCCCCGCCGCCACCCGCGAGCGCAGCGTCACCGACGAGCACGGCCGACGCGTCCGGATCGGCGAACTTATCCTGCGCTACCTGCTGCTGACCGCCGTGCTCGCCCTCACCGTCGGCCCGTTCCTGTGGCAGCTGTCCACCTCGCTCAGGGGGCCCACCGAGGACATCTACAGCTCGCCGCCGACGTTCCTGCCGAGCCATCCCACCCTGCACAACTACCAGCGGGTCGCGGACACCATCCCCGTCTGGGACTACGCCCTGAACTCCCTGAAGGTCGCGACCGCCAACGTCGTCACGAACTGCGTCGGTTCCGCCCTCGCCGGGTACGCCCTGGCCCGGCTGCGCTACCGCGGCCGGCGCGCGGCCACCTTCGCGTTCGTGCTCGCGATGCTCGTGCCCGTGGAGGGCATCATCATCGCCCAGTTCACGACCATGCGGGAACTCGGCCTGAACAACACCCTCATCGGGGTCGTGCTGCCCGGCTCGATCGGCGCCATGAACGTGCTGCTGATGCGCAACGCCTTCCGCAACCTTCCCTACGAGATCGAGGAGGCGGCCTACGTCGACGGCGCCAACGTCTGGCAGCGGTTCCTGCGCGTCGCGCTGCCCTCGGTCAAGGGCACCCTCGCCGTCGTCGCGATCTTCGCCTTCATGGGCGCCTGGGACGACTTCCTCTGGCCCCTCATCGTGCTCAGCGACCCGTCCCGGTTCACCCTCACCATCGGCCTCAACTACCTGCACGGGACCTTCGCGAACGACGAACGGCTGGTCGCCGCCGGCACCGTCATCGCCGTGGCCCCGCTGATCGCCCTGTTCGCCTGTCTCCAGCGGTACTTCTTCCGCGGGGTCGGCGAGGGCGCCGTCAAGGGCTGAACCAGCTCCGCGCCGGCTCGCCCCGCCCGCCTCGCCCGCACAGACCAGCAAGGACCCCCGTATGCCCTCTGCCGTGCGCTTCGGCGTCAACTACACCCCGAGTGAAGGGTGGTTCCACCACTGGCTCGACTTCGACCTGGACTCCGTGCGCGCCGACCTCGACGCGATCGCCGCACTGGGCCTGGACCACATCCGGGTGTTCCCGCTGTGGCCGTACTTCCAGCCCAACCGCACCCTGATCCGGCCGCGCGCCGTGGAGCAGCTGGTACGGCTGGTCGACGCGGCCGGGGAGCGCGGGCTCGACGTCAACGTTGACGGGCTGCAGGGGCACTTGAGCAGCTTCGACTTCCTGCCCGCCTGGACCAGGACCTGGCACCGGCGCAACCTCTTCACCGACCCGTGGACCGTCGAGGGCCAGGCCGACTATCTCCGCGCCCTGGCGACCGCCCTGGCCGGACGGCCCAACTTCCTCGGCCTGACCGTCGGCAACGAGGTCAACCAGTTCTCCGCCGGACCGCACCCCGACCCCGACCGGGCGGACACCGGCGCGATCGACACCTGGCTGGAACGCATGCTCGACGCGTGCGAACAGGGCGCCCCCGGGCGGCTTCACCTGCACGCCGAGTACGACGCCACCTGGTACCAGGACGACATGCCGTTCACCCCGGCCCAGGCCGCCCGCCTAGGCGCCGTCACGGCCGTCCACTCCTGGGTGTTCAACGGCACCGCCCAGCGCCACGGCCGCACCACCGTCCCCACCGAGCACCACGCCGCCTATCTGATCGAGCTGAGCAAGGCCTGGGCCGAGGATCCGCACCGGCCCGTCTGGCTCCAGGAGGTCGGCGCGCCCGCCCCCCTGATCCCCGCCGCACACGCCGCCGCCTTCGCGGCGGCGACCGTGACGAACGCCCTGGACTGCCCCGACCTCTGGGGGATCACCTGGTGGTGCTCCCACGACGTGTCCCGCTCCCTCGCCGACTTCCCCGAACTCGAATACGGGCTCGGGCTGTTCACCAACGACCGGCGGCCCAAGGACATCGCGCGTGTGCTGGCCGACGCGGCCCGCACGCCCCGGCCGGCCCCGGACGCGCGCACCACCGCCCTCGTCGTCCCCGCAGACCCGGCCCGCCGCTCCCGCTGCGCACCCGGCGGCCCCGTCTTCGACGCCTTCTTCGCGCTCGTCGCCGACGGCGCCCGCCCCACGACCGTCCTCGACACCCGCGCGGACGACAAGGAACACCTCGCCGCCCGCTCCATCACCGACGTCGTCACTCCCGACCAGGTACTCCCCACCCCCCAAGGAGGCCCTCGCTCGTGAACCCCACCAGACGCACCGTCCTGCTCGCCGGCACCGCCGCCGCCCTGCTCCCCGCCACCCCGGCCCTGGCCCGCGCCGGACTCCCGCCGGCCACACCGCCGTTCGCCTCCTACTGGTACCCGGACTCCCTCCCCGACGGCCGCCCCGGCCCCGGCATCACCTGGCGCAGCCTCGCCGACTGGCGCCCCGACAGCGACCCCGACCTCGCCTTCAACGCCGCGTCGGTCCCGCTCGCCGACCGCTTCACCCCGACCCCGGCGAACCGCACCGCCCGCCCGGACCAGGCCCGCGTCCAGGCCCTGGTCTCCTTCGGGCCGACCTCCGCCAATCCCTCCCAGGGCTCGGCCACCGCCGACTACTACGCCCCCACCCACTGGGCCTACCTGGACGAGCTGGTGTTCTGGGGCGGCTCGGCGGGCGAGGGCCTCATCCTCGCCCCGAACGCGCCCGTCGTCGACGCGGCCCACCGCCACGGCGTGCCCGTCCTCGGCAACATCTTCCTGCCGCCCGCCGCCTACGGCGGGCAGTTGCGGTGGACCGAGGACCTGGTGCGCACGGACGACCGGGGCCGTTACCCGCTCGCCGCGCAACTCGTCGCGGTCGCGGCGGCGTACGGCTTCGACGGGTGGTTCGTGAACGCGGAGACCGGCGGCGGGAACACCGCACTCGGCTCCGCCATGCTGGGCTTCGTACGCGAGCTGAGGACGCTCGCCGCCGCCCGGGGGCAGCGGGTGACCTGGTACGACGCGATGACCGCGAACGGCACGGTCAGCTGGCAGGGCGCGCTGGACGACCGGAACCAGGCGTTCTTCGAGGCCGCCGACGACATGTTCGTCGACTTCCGCTGGAGCGCCGGCACCCTGGCCGCCTCGGGGGACAGGGCGGACCGGCTGGGCCGGGACCGCTACCAGTTGTGGGCCGGTGTCGACATCGAGTCGAACGGCTCCGGCACCTCTGTCGACTGGGACGCGATCGTGCCGGCCGGGAAGCCGCACGTCGCCTCGGTCGGCCTCTACCGGCCCGAGTGGACCCGCAACCACCTGCCCGCCGACCGGCGCACCCCGGGCGACTTCCACGCGGCCGACGACCGGTTCTGGACCGGACGGTCCCTGGATCCGGCCCGGCCCGACGCGACCGACCCGTGGCGGGCACCGGCGGTGTCGGTCGCGGACCGGTCGACGGTGACGTCGGCGCCGTTCGCCGGCGTGTTCAACACGGGGCACGGGCTGCGCTGGTACGAGCGGGGCGAGGTCACCTCGGACGCGCCGTGGAACCACCTCGGGCTCCAGGACCGGCTGCCGTCCCGGCAGTGGGTGGTGCGCACGGCGGGGGAGCGGCCGTCGGTGGCCTTCGACTTCGGCGCCGCCTGGCGGGGCGGCAGCAGCGTGCTGGTGGCCGGTGAACTGGATCAACCCGTGGTGCTGGATGTGTACGCGACCCGGCTGCCGGTCGGTGTGAACACGGTTGTCGAGCTGATCTTCCGCACGGAGGAGGCGGATGCGGATGCGGGTGAAGGCGAGGTCGGCGTCGACCTGGCGGTGGCGACGGCCGAGCCGGGCGAACCGGGTGACGCGCCCCCGTACACCTATCTGCCTGTGAACCCGGTCAACAAGCATGTCCGTGTGCGGTCGGTCAACGGCTGGCGGACGGCCACCCTACGGCTCACCGGCCTGACCGGCACCGTCCACGCCCTCGGCGTCCGCCTCACCGCGCCCGCCTCCGCGCCCGGCGGCGGCCCCGTGCACTGGCGGCTCGGCGGTCTCGCCGTCCACGACGACACCCCGCACCGCCCCGCCGCCCCCTCCCGGCTGCGCGTCACCGCCGCCACCGGCGGTGACCTGCGCTTCGCCTGGAACCCCGCCGGCGCCGACAGCCCCCGCCACTACGAACTCCACCGCGTCCTGCCCGACGGCAGCCGCCGCTTCCTCGGCGGCACCTGCCAGCAGGCGTACTTCGTGCCCGGACTGCGGCCCGAGCAAGGAGAGCGCAGGGCACGGTTCGAACTGCGAGCCGTGGGGGAGCTGTACGACACGTCGACCCCCGTGACCGTCACCCACACCTGGTGATCACCCGGAAACCCCGCAGGAGTCTCCCGTATGCATGACGACCGCAAGCTGGTCGAAGCACGCCTCCGGCGCGTCCTCGACGAGCGCATCCGCCCCGCCGTGTACCCCGAGTCCGTGCCGCTCCAGGTCGCGGTGTGGCACGCGCCCGGCGAACCCGTCCCGGTGGCGGAGGGACTCGCCGCCGAGCCCCGGCCCGTCGAGGCCGGCGCCCGCTGGGGCGCACCCTGGGGCACCAGCTGGTTCCGGGTCACCGGGACCGTGCCCGAGGAGTGGGCCGGCCGCACCGTCGAGGCCGTGCTCGACCTCGGCTTCGACGAGAACATGCCCGGCTTCCAGTGCGAGGGCCTCGTCTACCGGCCCGACGGCACCCCGGTGAAGGGCCTCAACCCGCGCAACCAGTGGGTGCGGATCGGCGCTCCCGTCGCGGGCGGCGAAGAGGTGCGTCTGCACATCGAGGCCGCCTCCAATCCGGTCATCCTCGACTACCACCCCTTCCGGCCGACCTGGCTGGGCGACAAGGACACCGCCGGGCACGAGCCGCAGTACACCCTCACCCGCATGGACCTCGCCGTCTTCGACGACACCGTCTGGCAGCTCGTGCAGGACCTCGAGGTGCTCGGCGAGCTGATGGCCGAGCTGCCCGAGGACTCCGCGCGGCGCTACGACATCCTGCGCGCCGTCGGCCACGTCCTGGACGCCGTCGACCTCCAGGACGTGAACGGCACCGCCGCCACCGCCCGGGAACGGCTCACCGCCGTCCTGGCCACCCCCGCCGTGCCCTCCGCCCACCGGATCAGCGCCGTCGGCCACGCGCACATCGACTCGGCGTGGCTGTGGCCGCTGCGGGAGACGGTCCGCAAGGTGGCCCGTACGACGTCCAACATGACCGCGCTCGTCGAGGACGAGCCGGACTTCGTGTTCGCCATGTCGCAGGCCCAGCAGTGGGCCTGGGTGAAGGAGCACCGGCCCGAGGTGTGGGCGCGGGTGAAGAAGGCCGTCGCCGACGGGCGGTTCGTCCCGGCCGGCGGCATGTGGGTGGAGTCGGACACCAACATGCCGGGCTCGGAGGCCATGGCCAGGCAGTTCGTGCACGGCAAGCGGTTCTTCCTCGACGAGTTCGGCGTCGAGAACGAGGAGGCCTGGCTGCCGGACACGTTCGGCTTCGCCGCCGGGCTGCCGCAGATCATCAGGGCGGCGGGCTCCAAGTGGCTGCTGACGCAGAAGATCTCCTGGTCGCAGACCAACAGCTTCCCCCATCACACCTTCCGCTGGGAGGGCATCGACGGCACGCGGATCTTCACCCACTTCCCGCCCGTCGACACCTACAACTGCTCCATGAAGGGCAGCGAGATCGCCCACGCGGCACGGAACTTCAAGGACCGGGGCCGCGCCCGGCACTCCCTCGCACCCACCGGCTGGGGCGACGGAGGCGGCGGCACGACCCGGGAGATGGTCGCCAAGGCCGCCCGGCTGCGCGACCTGGAGGGCTCCGCGACGGTCAACTGGGAGACACCCCGCGCGTTCTTCGAGAAGGCCGAGGCCGAATACCCCGACGCCCCCGTGTGGGTGGGCGAGCTGTACCTCGAACTGCACCGCGCCACGCTCACCAGCCAGGCCAAGACCAAACAGGGCAACCGTCGCAGCGAACACCTGCTGCGCGAGGCGGAACTCTGGGCCGCGACGGCCGCCGTACGCACCGGATCCGCCTATCCCTACGAGGAGTTGGACCGGATCTGGAAGACGGTCCTGCTGCACCAGTTCCATGACATCCTGCCCGGCTCCTCGATCGCCTGGGTGCACCGCGAGGCCCGCGCCACCTACGACCGCCTGGCCGCCGAACTGACCGCGATCATCGACGCGGCCCAGCGCGCCCTGGCCGGGCAGGGCGACATCCCGCTGCTGTTCAACGCGGCCCCGCATGCCCTGCGGGGCGTCCCGGCGGGCGGCGCCGCGACCGCCGAGGCCGAGAGCACGACGACCCGCACGCCGGGCCCGGACGGCGGTCACGTCCTGGACAACGGCCTGCTGCGGATCACCGTCGACGTCAACGGGCTGGTCACCTCGGCGTACGACCTCGCCGCCGACCGCGAGACCGTCGCCCCCGGCACGGCCGCCAACCTGCTCCAACTCCACCCGGACTTCCCGAACATGTGGGACGCCTGGGACGTCGACGCCTTCTACCGCAACACCGTCACCGACCTCACCGAGGCCGACGAGGTCACCGCCGGCGAGGACGGGCGGTCGGTGCGGGTCGTCCGGTCCTTCGGCGCCTCCCGCGTCTCCCAGGTGCTGTCGCTGGCGCCGGGTGAGCGGCGCCTCGTCATCGACACCGAGGTCGACTGGCACGAGACGGAGAAGTTCCTGAAGCTGGCCTTCCCGCTCGACCTGCACGCCGAACGGTACGCGTCCGAGACCCAGTTCGGGCACGTCCACCGCCCCACCCACACCAACACCTCGTGGGAGGCGGCCAAGTTCGAGGCGTGCAACCACCGGTTCGTGCACCTGGAGGAGCCCGGCTGGGGCGTCGCGCTGGTCAACGACTCGACGTACGGCCACGACGTGACCCGCACGGTCCGCCCCGACCGGGGCACGACCAGCACGGTCCGCGCCTCCCTGCTGCGTGCCCCGCGCTTCCCCGACCCCGAGACCGACCAGGGTGTCCACCGCTTCCGGCACGCCCTGGTGCCCGGCTCCGGGATCGCCGACGCGGTCCGCGAGGGCTGGCGGATCAACCTGCCCGAGCGAAGGGTGACGGGTGCGCGTGAGGTCGCCCCGCTGGTCGCCGTCGACAACGACGCCGTCGTCGTCACGGCGGTGAAGCTCGCCGACGACGGCAGCGGCGACGTCGTGATCCGCTTCCACGAGGCCCACGGCGGCCGCGCCCGTGCCACCCTCACGGCCGGCTTCCCGGTCACCGGTCTCACCGTCACGGACCTCCTGGAACGCCCGCTCGCCGACACCGAGCCACCGGCGAGGGACGGCGACCGGATCGCCGTACGGCTCCGCCCGTTCGAACTGATGACGCTCCGGATGCGCAGGGCCTGAACCGGGCCAGGGAGGGCTGGGCTAGGGTTCCGGCATGCGATGCGCCATATGCGGCTCCGACCGGCTGAGCCCGGTCGGGGACCTGATCTCGGGCGAGAAGTGGATGGACCGCCTGTGTCTCAGGTTCGACCGCCCGGGGATTCTGAAGCCCCGTCCGACGTTCACCGCCGGCTTCGCGCGAGCCTGTCGTGACTGCGGGGCCCTGCTCCCCTTCCTCGCCGAGTACGAGCGCCGGCGCCTCGACGAGTCGGCCGACAGGCTGGCCGACGTGGAGGGCGCTCCGTAGCAGCCGCCCCGGCTACGACCGTCCGGCCGCCCGCGCCAGGCGCGTGGGCGGCAGGTACTCCCGGACGAACGTCCGCTCCCAGCACGCCCCGGTCTCGCGCAGTTCGCGCCAGGTCGTGTAGCGGTAGCGGAAGAGGCGGGCGCGAACGTGGCGGGGCGGCGTGTCCGGGGGGAACGGGGAGCGGCGCAGCAGGCGCAGGGTGTCCGGGTCGTTCTCCAGCAGCCGCTCGACCAGGGCGCCGAACCATTCCCCCGCGTAGCCCGGGGACAGCGCGGCGAACCACATCAGCCAGTCCAGGCGCAGGTGGTAGGGGGCGAACTGGCGCGGCCAGCGGTGCGGGTCGCCGGGCTTGCCCCGGAACGCGTACTCCCGCCAGTCCGAGTCCTGGCGCGGCACCTCCGCGAGCGTGCCCTCGACCACCACCTCGTAGCGGATACGGCTGACGCTGCCGAACGCGCCGTAGGTGTTGACCAGGTGGAGCGGGTCGAAGGAGCGGTTCATCACCTGGCGGCGGGAGACCATGTTCGCCACCGGGCGGTAACTCAGGAACAGCAGCAGCGCGGCGACCGCCGGCACCACGATCTCGTACCACAGCGGTGCCGGGGATGTGGACGGCTCGTTCCCGGGCAGGCGGAGCGCGGACAGCGCCAGCACGATGGTGATCCAGTTCAGCCAGGAGAAGTTGCCGGACAGCACCAGCCACAACTGGGTCGCGATCATCAGTGCGGCGGCGGCCGAGGCGATCGGCTGCGGGGTGAACAGCAGGACGGGTACGGCCAGTTGGGTGACGTGGTTGGCGGCCACCTCCACCCGGTGCAGGGGCGGCGGCAGATGGTGGAAGAACCAGCTCAGCGGGCCGGGCATCGGCTGGGTCTCGTGGTGGTAGTCGAGACAGGTCAGCTTGCGCCAGCAGGCGTCCCCGCGCAGCTTGATCAGCCCCGCCCCGAACTCGACCCGGAACAGGATCCAGCGCAGCATGAACAGCACCACGACCGGCGGCGCCACCTCGTCGTTGCCGAGGAACACCGCCAGGAAGCCGGTCTCCAGCAGCAGCGACTCCCAGCCGAACGCGTACCAGGTCTGGCCCACGTTCACGATCGACAGGTACAGCGCCCACGGCACCAGCCACAGCAGCATGCCCGCCCACAGGGGGAGTTGGTCGTGCGCCCCGGCCAGCAGAGCCGCCGACACCGCGCAGCCCGCCCAGGCGCAGCCCGCGAACAGCCGGTCCGAGTACCGCAGATGGAACAGGCTCGGCGCCCGCTTGAACGGAACCCGGGCGGTGAAGCGGGGGATCGGCAGCATGCCGCGCTCGCCCAGGAGGGGCCGGAACTGCCGGGCGGCCCCGAGGAACGCGACGAGGTACACGGCGGCCAGAGCCCGCTGGAGGACCAGCCGGCTCAGCCAGTAGTCGGGTGCGGTGAACCAGTCCACGGCTGTGCGCGCCCCTTCTGTGCGGCCGAACCGCATGACATGCCCCGAGTTGCCCGCCGGACGGGTGCGATGCAAACAATAGTGAGAAATCACCCACGGTGATGCGGAGGACGCGGTGCGGATACCTTTCGCCGGACTTGCCTTCGCGGCCTGCGCGGGCGCGACCCTGCTCGTGAGCGGCTGCGCCGGTGCCACCGGGGCCGCTGCCGGGACGCACCCCGCCGGGGAGGTGTTCCTCCAGCCCGCCGCGGCGCCCGGCCCCGACCCGTTCACGAACTCGACGGCCACCACCGCAGCGGCCTCTGCCTCGGCTTCGGTCCCGGCCTCGGATTCCGTCACCTCCTCCCGGCCGGCCGCGACGCCCGCGCGGGACGTGCGGTCGCTGTCCGGAACCACTCCGGGCCTGTACGGCGGCACCGCCCACGTGGCCGGCTGCGACGTCGAGCGGCAGATCGGCTACCTGGCCGCCGACCCCGCCAAGGGCGCGGCGTTCGCGCAGGGGGCGGGTGTCTCCCCGGCGTCGGTCCCCGGCTATCTGCGCGGTCTGACCCCGGTCGTGCTCCGCGCCGACACCCGCGTCACCAACCACGGCTACCAGGACGAGCGCGCGACCGAGTTCCAGTCCGTCCTGCAGGCCGGTACCGCCGTCCTCGTCGACGACCGGGGCGTGCCGCGCGTCCGCTGCGCCTGCGGCAACCCGCTGCGGCCGCCCGCGGCCCACAGCGGCTCCGCGACCGGCGGCACCGGCTGGTCCGGTTACCGGCCGGCCGAGGTGGTCGAGGTGACCCCGGCGCCCCACGCGGTCACCAGCATCACGATCGTCGACGTTCACACCCACACCTGGATCGAACGCCCGGTCGGACACGGCGTGGCCCACGACCACGTCGTACCGGCCCCGTCGTGGGCCACACCGACCCCGGCCGGCAAGCCCCCGCACTCGGGCAAGCCGCCGCACGCCGGGAAGCCGAGCCCGCACGCGACGCGCCCGACCGAGACCGGCAAGGCCACGCCGACGCCGATCCCGGACGCCTCGGCCTCAGCCCCAGCCTCCGCCCCCACCTCGGCCCCGGCCTCGGCTTCGGCCCTGGCTTCGGCCCCGGCCCTGGCTTCCGCCCCGGCCCTGGCTTCCGCCCCGGCCCTGGCTTCCGCCCCGGCCTCAGCCTCTTCCGCCGCATCCGCCTCCCCTTCCCCATCCCCATCCGCCTCCCCGTCGCCGAGCCGGACCGCGGACCACCTGGCCCCGCCCACCGCTCCGTCCCGTCCGCAGACACCGTCGGCCCCCCACCGGTCGCCGTCACCGCAGTCGCCCGGGCAGGACGCCCCGCCCACCGCCCCCGGCACCTCACCGGACGCGGCCTGAACGCCCGAACAACTCGAAGAATCGGACAAATGCTGGCAAGGTGGGCCCATGGCTGATCGGGGAGCGAGCGCCCTGTCACTCCCGGAGGACTGGCCCGCCCACCCGGACCCGATCCTGGCGCTCAACCGCATGGGCAGCTTCGACTGGGACCTGGACACCGGTCTGTTCCACATGGACGCCCAGGGCTACGAAGTGTTCGACCTGCTCCCCGAGGAGTTCGACGGACGCCCGGAGTCCCTCGCGGTCCGGGTGCCGCCGCCGGAGGCCGCCCGGCTCGACGCCGCCGTCGCCCACGCCATCAAGGACGGCAGCGAGAACTACGGCGCCTACTTCCGCATCCGCTGCCGCGACGGCACCCTGCGCTGGACCCACACCCAGGGCTACATCCGGCGCGACGAGACGGGCCGTCCCCGCCGGATCGTCGGCATCCTCCGGGACGCCACCCAGGAACTCGCCGCCGGCGAGACACGCAGCCTGCGCGCCGCCCAGGACGAGGCCTTCCGGCAGCAGACCAACGTCGTCGAGGTCACCTCCGCGGCCCTCGCCCACGCCCAGGGCGTCCAGGACGTCATCGACGTCCTCAAGTACGCCCAGGGCGTCCGCCACCTGGGCGCGGCCAGCCTGGTCATGGGACTGGTGGAGGCCGGCCGCATCCGGCTGGTCGCCGAGGGACCCGTGGGCAGCTTCGTGCCGGGCACCCGGGTCACCCGGATCGACGAGCCGTACCCGATGGGCGAGGTCGTCCGCACCCTCGTGCCGCGCTTCATCGAGTCGCCGGAGGAGTTCGCCCAGGGCTACCCGATCCTGTGGCCGCACCTCACCGAGCTGCACATCACCTCCGCCGCCTATCTGCCGCTGATCGCGCAGGCCCGCCCGATCGGCGCGATGGGGCTGCTCTACAACGACCGGCGCGGCTTCTCCGCCGAGGAGCGGTCCGTGCTGGTGGCGCTCGGCAGCAGCATCGCGCAGAGCCTGCAGCGGGCCATGCTCTACGAGCAGGAGAAGGACCTCGCCCAGGGGTTGCAGCAGGCGATGCTGCCGCGCACCATCCCCAGCGTCCGCGGCGCCGACGTCGCCGTCCGCTACCGCGCCGCCTCAGTCGGCGGCACGCTCGGACGGGACATCGGCGGCGACTGGTACGACCTCATCCCGCTGCCCGGCGGCCGGGTCGGCGCGGTCATCGGCGACGTCCAGGGCCATGACACGCACGCGGCCGCCGTCATGGGCCAGTTGCGGATCGTGCTGCGCGCCTACGCCGCCGAGGGGCACACCCCGGCCGCGGTGATGGCCCGTGCCTCGGTGTTCCTGCACGAACTGGACACGGACCGCTTCGCGACCTGCCTGTACGCGCAGGCCGACCTGTCCACGGGGGTCGTCCAGGTGGTCCGGGCCGGGCACATCGACCCGCTGGTGCGGGCCACGGACGGCACCTGCCGCCGCATCCCGGTCGACGGCGGACTGCCGCTCGGCCTCTCCGCCGAGTTCGGCCGGCTGGAGTACCCCGTCTCCACCCTGGAACTCGACCCCGGCGAGACCCTGCTGCTGTGCACCGACGGGCTCGTCGAGCAGCCCGGCGCCGACCTCGACGACGGCATGCGGACCCTCACCGCGCTCATCGCCGACGGCCCGGACGAGGTCCGCGACCTCGCCGACCGGCTCATCCAGATGGCCGAGGAACGCGGCGGCGACGACGACGTGGCCCTGCTCCTGCTGCGCCGCCGCGCCCCCGAGGCCCCCAGGGCCGGCGGCCGGCTCCAGCAGCACGTGGCACCGGGCGACCCCGAGGCGCTCACCCAGGCCCGGCACATGATCCGCGCCGCCGTGCGCACCTGGGGTGCCCGGGACCGGGCCGACGAGGTCGAACTGGTCGCCGACGAGCTGATCACCAACGCCCTGATGCACACCGAGGGCTCCGCGATCGTCACCCTCAGGGTCCTCGACGGCGCCGACCGCCGGCTCCGGGTGGAGGTCGAGGACTCCTCCAGCGCCCTGCCGCGCCGTCGGGAGGCCGGCGAGGACGGGGTGTCCGGGCGGGGTCTGCTGCTCGTGGACCGGCTCGCCGACGGCTGGGGCGTCGAGGCGCGCGGCGGCGGGAAGGCCGTGTGGTGCGAGTTCGTGGTCCCGCCCCGGGCCGGCCGCTGAGCGCACCGCCCCGGCGTTGTCGGTGGCGTTGTCGGTGCCGGATGGCACTCTGGACGTATGCCCGAACTGCCCGAGGTAGCGGCGCTGACGGACTTCCTCACCGAGCACCTGACCGGACGCCGGATGGTGCGGGTGCTGCCGGTCGCGATCAGCGTCCTGAAGACGTACGACCCTCCGCTCACCGCCGTCGAGGGCGGCGAGGTCACCGCCGTGCGCCGGCACGGCAAGTTCCTCGACGTCGGCACCGGGGACGGAATCCACCTGGTCACCCATCTGGCCCGCGCGGGCTGGCTGCACTGGAAGGACGAGGTGCCCACCGCGCCGCCCCGGCCCGGCAAGGGCCCGCTCGCGCTGCGGGTGACGCTGGACTCCGGCGCGGGCTTCGACCTCACCGAGGCCGGCACCCAGAAGCGGCTCGCGGTGTACGTGGTCCGCGATCCCCAGGACGTCCCGGGCATCGCCCGCCTCGGCCCCGACCCGCTCGCCGACGACTTCGACGCGGACCGCCTCGCCGCGCTGCTCAAGGACGAGAGACGCCAGATCAAGGGCGCGCTGCGCGACCAGAGCCTGATCGCGGGCGTCGGCAACGCCTACAGCGACGAGATCCTGCACGCCGCGAAGATGTCCCCCTTCAAACTCGCCGCGTCGCTTACGCCGGAGGAGACGCTGCGGCTGCACGAGGCGCTGCGTACGACGCTCACCGAGGCGGTCGAGCGGTCCCGGGGGGTGGCCGCGGGGCGCCTGAAGGCGGAGAAGAAGAGTGGGCTGCGGGTGCACGGGCGTGCGGGGGAGGCGTGTCCGGTGTGCGGGGACGTCATCCGCGAGGTGTCTTTCAGCGACTCGTCGCTCCAGTACTGTCCGACGTGCCAGACGGGGGGTAAGCCGTTGGCGGACCGTCGGTTGTCGCGGCTTTTGAAGTAAGGGTGCGCTCCGCTGCGTGGGTGTTCGGCTGCCGCGCCGTCGTGGCTTGTCCCGCCCGCGCGGCGGAGCCGCATATCGACACAGCCCCGCACCCCTAACGGGGCGCGTCCAGCGTGACCAGGTGGTGGCCGTCCGTCGTGCGGACCTCGTAGTGGTCGATGTCAAAGGGGTGCAGGGTGGTGTCGACCAGGGTGGTGGTCGTGGCGGCGTCGTGGGGGGCCACCATCCAGTTGCCGGCGAGTTGTTCCGAGCCGTCGTGGCCGATCACGACCAGCCGGCAGGAGTGCGGGCCAGAGGCGTCCTTGATCTCCAGGCGGAGCCGGCTGCCGTAGTCCTCGTTCTCGGAGGTGACCCGGGCCCAGACTCCGGTGTGCGGGTCCGTCGCGGCGGTGACGTGGGCGGCCGGTGCGCCGTGCCCGGCGAAGGCCATGACCCCGGGGCCGGCGGCGGCCAGCACCACCGAGGCGGCCAGGCCGTACAGGAAGCGGCGCCGGCGGGTCCGGTCGCGGCGGGCGATCTCGGCGAGCAGCCGGTCCAGCAGCCGGGGGCCGGGCTGGGCCAGCGGCGGCACGAAGCGCGGGGTGGCCCGCCGGTACAGCATCAACTGCCGTGTGGCCGCGCCGAATTCGGTCACGTGTGCCGCGCACTTGGGGCACTCCATGAGGTGGTCCTCGAAGCGGAAGGCGTCCGCCTCGTCCAGCACGCCGAGCGCGTACGCGCCGACGTCGCGATGCCGTTCCAGGGACCTCATGCCGAATCCTCGTGACCGTGGGGTGCGGGTGGGGTTACTCCTTGCTCCCACCCGTACGCAGCCGACAGCCGAATCACTCAAGCCCCGGACAGAATCGGGACCAAGAGATTCGGAGCGCCGCGCTCCCCGGATTGGTCCGATTTTCGGCAGCCCGCGAGAACCGGCCGGCGCGTGTCCCAGCGGGCTCAGAACAGGTGGATGGCGAGGTGCCCCAGAGGCAGTCCGAGCCGCCAGGCCGGGGTCCACACCTTCGGGCCCTCGTCCTCGCCGACCGGCGCGGCGCCTTCCGGCACCGCGTCGAGGTCGGGCGCCAGCAGCTCCGTCTCCTCCAGCCAGCGCCAGGCCTCGTCCGCCAGCGCGAGGTCCGGCGAGGGCGTGCGGGCGTCCGCCTCCTGCCCGGCCAGCTCGGCCATGCGCTCGCGCACCCACTCCCGCCACGGCTGGTCGTACGCCGTCAGCGACAGCCAGTTCTCCAGCTGGGAGACGACCCGGATGCCGGACAGCTCCCCGTCGGTGTCGGACAGGAACACGGTCAGCGCCAGCGCGTCCCGCCCGGCCCGGAACTCGAACGACGTCGGCGGCATCAGATCGCCCGTGCGCAGCAGCTCGTCGGCGATGTACTCGGCGTACAACCAGGCCATCGGGACGGTCAGTTCACCGCCGCCGGTGCCGTCCGTACTCTCGTGCCCTCTGTGCAGCATCCCTTCCTGCCTTCCTCCGGTGCGGGCGCGCCGCCCCGGTCCCCGGACCCGGCCCCCGTCCGGAACACGGATGATGAGGACAGCTGATGGCCCGAACGGGGGTCACAGCAAGGCGCTTTGCGAAGGCTTGACCCAGCCTCCGGTTTCACCGCAGGTCGGCCGCGCGTCCCGGCGGGTTCCGGTGCGGGGCGCGCGCCCCGCAATGCGCACGGGACTTCACGGTACCGGCTCGGGCGCCGGGGGTTCGCGCGCCGGGAACCACACCGGTCCCGCGGGTCCACAGGCGTACAAGCGCGTCACGGTGGTCCGGAGTGAGTGTCTTCACAGCCGGCCGCGGTGAACGGTCCGGCGGGTGCGGCGTCCGCCGGACGGCGGAGCCCGTACGGGCCAATGAGGATGCCTGAGCTGTTTGGGCGGGAAGTCAGATTCATACCCATGTGTCTGTCACGGATCGGTCGGTCAATACGACAACTCAGGGGTGAGTTGATGATCACACGCGGACGACAGGTGGCCCTGGCCCTGACCGCCCTCCTGACGGCGGCGGCCGCCTGCCAGAACCACGTGCGCCATGAGTCCACCGCCGGGCACCCGGCGCCGCCGCCGCCCTTCCGCGCGTTCACCCTGGTCGCCTCCGGTGACGTCCTGCCGCACACCTCGGTCATCGACCGGGCCCGCTACGACGCCGGCGGCGACGGCTACGACTTCCGCCCGATGCTGGCCGGCGTCGAACCCGTCGTCTCCCACGCCGACCTGGCTCTGTGTCACATGGAGACCGTCTACGGCGCCGACGGCGACTACACCGGCTACCCGGTGTTCAAGTCCCCGCCGCAGATCGCCCAGGGCCTCACCGCCACCGGCTACGACGGCTGCTCCACCGCCTCCAACCACTCCCTGGACGACGGCGCGGACGGCATCCGGCGCACCCTGGACGCCATGGACCAGGCCGGCCTGAAGCACGCCGGCACCGCCCGCACCGAGGCCGAGGCCCACTCGGTCACCATGCTCCGGGCCGGCGCGGCCAAGGTCGCGCACCTGTCGTACACGTACGGCACCAACGGCGCCCCGATGCCCCCGGGCGAGCCCTGGGCGGTGAACGTGACCGACCCGAACCGGATCGTCTCCGACGCGCGGGCCGCCCGGCTGGCCGGCGCCGACGTGGTCGTCGTCTCCCTGCACTGGGGCACCGAATGGCAGGACGCCCCCGACCAGAAGCAACTCGCCCTCGCCGACCGGCTCACCGCGTCCCGGACCAACGGCCGCCCCGACATCGACCTCGTCCTCGGCACCCACGCGCACGTCCCGCAGGCCTACCAGAAGGTCAACGGCACCTGGGTGGTCTACGGCCTCGGCGACCAGATCGCCGGGGAGATGTTCGACAACCGGGGAGTGCAGGACTCGCGCGGCAACGAGTCCACCATCGCCCGCTTCACCTTCTCCCCGCCCCCGGCCGCGGGCGGCCGCTGGCGCGTCACCAAGGCCGAGTTCGTTCCGCAGATGTACGACATCGACGCCGGCCGGGTCCTCGATCTGAACAAGGCCATCGCCGGCGGCGCCGAACTCCAGGGCGTCCGGGACCGCATCCGCGGCGTGGTGCTCAGCCGCGGCGGCGCCAAGGACGGCCTGGTCATGGCCAAGTAGCCGGGCTCCGGTGGCCGGGCCTGGCGATGATCAGGCCCGGTCGCGCGGCGTGGCCAGCGCCGAGTGGCGGTAGGAGTAGCCGAAGTAGATCCCGCACCCGATCACGAACCACACCGCGAACCGCACGCAGGTCTGCCACTGCGGGAACGTGATCAGCCAGATCGAGAGGACGATGCCCAGCGCCGGCACGAACGGCATCCACGGCGTGCGGAAGGTGCGCGGCAGGTCAGGCTGCCGGTAGCGCAGCACGACCACGGCCGTGCACACCACCACGAACGCCAGCAGGATGCCGATGTTGGTCAGCTCCGCCGCCTCCGCGATCGGGAAGAACCCGGCGATCACCGCCGACGCCACCCCGACGATCCAGGTGACCCGCGTCGGCACGTGCCGCGTCGGGTGCGTCTTGGCGAACCACTTGGGCAGCAGGCCGTCCCGCGCGGCGGAGAATCCCCTCACCCATTCGGAGCCTGGCCATGCGCCTCACCTCTTCGCCTTCGGCAATCGGCTGACGGCCGATCATGATGGCTCAGGGGCGCCCTTCCTGGGAAGACGCCACGCACGGGTTCGGCGGCCCCGCGCGTGCGCCGGGCCCTCACCGCCCCGCCCGCCCCCGGCGTCGCACAACCACCGGTTGTGCGCACGGGGCCCGCGGTTGTTTGCGCCGCGGACCGCCGCCCGCTTTCATGACCGGGGTCAACGGGAGGTTGTGCATGCGGCTGGGACGCCGGTTCGGGTGGCTGTGGGCCGCGTACACCGTCAGCGCCTTCGGGACCTGGCTCGCCTTCGACGCCCTCCCGCTGATCGCGATCCTCGTCCTGCACGCGGGGTCCGCCCAGGTGTCCCTGCTCGCCTCCGCCGGACTCGCCGTCGGCGCGGCGGTGGCCGTGCCGCTCGGGCCCTGGATGGAGTTCCGCCGCAAACGCCCGGTCATGATCACCACGGACCTCGTCCGGTGCGCGGCCCTGCTCAGCATCCCCGCCGCCTACGCCCTCGACGCGCTCGGATTCCCCCAGCTCCTGGTGGTCTCCATCGTCGTGGCGGCCGCCGGCATCACCTTCACCGCCGCCTCCGGCGCCCACCTGAAGGACCTCGTGGCACCCGCCGACCTGCTCACCGCCACCAGCAGGTTCGAATCCACCAGCTGGACCGCGACCGTCCTCGGCCCTCCGCTCGGCGGCGCCGCCGTCGGCGTTCTCGGACCGGTGACCACCATCGCCGTCGACGCCGTCAGTTACCTGCTGTCCGCCCTCGGCATCCGGGCCATCGGCGGCGCCGAAACCCCGCCTGCCCGCCCCACCGCCGCCCCGGCGCGGCGCCCCCGGGCCACCGACCTGCTCGACGGCTGGCGGTACCTGCTCACCGACCCCGCGCTGCGCCCGCTGTTCCTCAACACGGCCCTGGTCAACTCGCTCATCATGGCCGGCGCGCCGCTGCTCGCCGTCCTGATGCTGGGCCCGCTCGGCTTCGCGCCCTGGCAGTACGGGCTGGCCTTCGCGCTGCCCTCCCTCGGCGGTCTGCTCGGCTCCCGGCTGGCCCGCCCCCTCGCCGACCGCTACGGCAGGCGCCGCGTGCTGCTGACCGCGGGCGCGCTGCGTTCCTGCTGGCCGGTCGGGCTCGCGTTCGTCCGCCCCGGCGTGCCCGGCCTGCTCCTCGTGATGGCCGTGGAGTTCGGCCTGATCGCCTGCGCGAGCGTGTACACCCCGGTGCTCGCCGCCCACCGGCTGGATGTGACCCCGGCCGACCGGGTGGCCCGTACCCTCTCCGCCTGGTCGGTGACCGTCAAACTTAGCACCGCGGTCCTGACCGCCCTGTGGGGTCTGCTCGCCGCGCTCGCCGGTCCGCGCACCGCGATCGCCCTGGCCGGCGTCCTGCTGCTGGCGACGCCGGCGCTGCTGCCGGGCGTGCTCACGGCACCACGGTCACCGGCCACCGTCCCGCCTTCACCAGACGCACCGCCACCGACCCGATGATCCGGTGGCCCGCCTGCTCGGAGGCGCCCACCACCACCGCGTCCGCCTTCAGTTCGTCGGCCGCCTTCACCAGGCCGGTGTAGGGGTCACCGCGGAACGTGTGGAACTCCCAGCGCACGTCGAATATCCCGCGGACCCGCTCCGTCGCCTCCCGGATGTGGGCGATCAGGTCCTCGGCGATCTCGTCGGTCGTCTCCGCCACCGGCGCCCCGAGCGCCGCCCCGGCCGCCAGCACCGGCTGCACGTACACCACCGCCAGCAGCGCGTGCTGCCGCCGGGCCAGCCCGCCCGCGTACGCGGCGGCCCGCAGCGAGGACTCGGAGCCGTCCACACCGGCCACGATGACCTTGGGCCCGTCCGTGCCCCGCTCGAACCGCCCCGCGGACCGGTGGACCGGCTCGGACCCCTCATGATGCTCGCCCTGCTCGTGCTGTTCCGTCACGGCCGCGAGGCTATCGGAACCCCCGCTTCCCCCGGGAGGCCCGCCCACGCCGCTCCCGCGTCCGCGTTGCCCATCGCGCCCACGTCCGGCATCGCGGTGTGCTCACGGCCTCCGTTCCCTCCGGGCGCGGCTGCCGCTCCCGGCGCGCACCGGGGCCGCTCGACGGGCGAGGCGACCGGCTGCTTCCTACAGTCGGAACCATGACTGCCACCGCGGAGCCCGCCGCACGGCGCGACGTCACGGGCCCGCCACGTCCGCGGGCCGGCACCCGCCTGGCCTGGGTGCCCGAGGCCTTCGGGACGTTCTTCGCCGCGCTCGGCCTGCTCTGCGCCCTGCTCGCCGTCATCGCCCCGCTGCGCCACCCGCTCCGCCCCGTCGCCCGCACCCTCGACCTGCTGCTCGTCCCGGTCAGCGCCAACCTGGCCTACGCGGTGTTCCTCTTCCTGCTGGCCGCCGCGACCGCCGCCCGCAAGAAGGTCGCCTGGTGGCTGGTCGTCGTCTACCTCGGCCTCGTCGTCCTCACCGACGCGCTCGGCCTGGGCCTCGGCCTGTACGCCGAGTCGCTGCCCTCGCTCGTGCTGTGCGGGCTGCTGCTGATCCTGCTGGTGGTGGCCCGGGGACAGTTCTACGCCGCCTCCCGCCGCGGCGCCGTGTGGCGGGCCCTGGCCGTCCTGCTCGGCGGGCTCGTCGTGGCCGTCCTGCTCGGCTGGGGCCTGGTCATGTTGTTCCCCGGCAGCCTGCCGCAGGGCCAGCACCTGGCCTGGGCGGCCGACCGGGTCTGCGGCGGACTGGTCTCGAACAGCTCCTTCGCCGGCCGCCCGCCCCACCAGGTCACCTTCGTCCTCGGGCTGCTCGGAGCGCTCGCCCTCTTGAACGCCGCCGCCACGCTGTTCCGTTCGCAGCGCCTGGAGGCGGCCCTGCACGGCGACGAGGAGGCCCGCATCCGCGCCCTGCTCGGCGCCTACGGCGACCGGGACTCCCTCGGCTACTTCGCCACCCGCCGGGACAAGGCCGTCGTCTTCTCGCCCAGCGGCAAGGCCGCCGTCACCTACCGGGTCGAGGCCGGCGTCTGCCTCGCCAGCGGCGACCCCGTCGGCGACCCGGAGGCCTGGCCGCACGCCATCGGCGCCTGGCTGGACGTGGCCCGCCGGCACGCCTGGGCGCCCGCCGCGATGGGCGCCTCCGAGGACGGCGCCCGCGCCTTCGCCCGCGCCGGACTCGGCGCCCTCCAGCTCGGCGACGAGGCGATCCTGCACGTCGCCGCCTTCGACCTCAACGGCCGCGACATGCGCGTCACCCGGCAGGCCGTGCACCGCGTCCGCCGCACCGGCGCCACCACCCGCATCCGCCGCCACGCCGCCCTCACCGAACGGGAGACGGAGGAGCTCGTCGACCGGGCCGACGCATGGCGCGACACCGAGACCGAACGCGGCTTCTCCATGGCCCTGGACCGGCTCGGCGACCCCGCCGACGGCGACTGCCTGCTCGTCGAGGCCCTCGGCGAGGACGGCAGGCTCCTCGCCCTGCTGTCCTTCGTGCCCTGGGGACGCGACGGCGTCTCCCTGGACCTGATGCGCCGTGACCGCAGCGCCCCCAACGGGGTGATGGAGTTCATGGTCGCCGACCTGTGCGCCCACGCCCCCAAACTGGGCGTGCGCCGGATCTCCCTGAACTTCGCCGTCTTCCGCTCCGTCTTCGAGGAGGGCGCCCGCATCGGCGCCGGCCCCGTCCTGAGGCTCTGGCGCCGGCTGCTGCTGTTCTTCTCCCGCTGGTGGCAACTGGAGGCCCTGTACCGCTCCAACGCCAAGTACCGCCCCGAGTGGTACCCGCGCTTCATCTGCTACGGCGAGACCGCCTCCCTCGCCCGGATCGGCCTGGCCTCCGGCATCGCCGAAGGCTTCGTCTCCGTACCGTCGTTGCGCAAACTCTGGGGAAAGGGGCACCCGGGGCCCGGGCAGCGGCCCGCCACCACCGAGGGGCTGCCGTCCCTGTCGGCGCTCGGCCTCGACGGAGGGGACCAGGCCACGGCCGGCACCCCGGACGCGGGCCTGCCCGACCAGGTCCGCGTCCGGCACCGCACCCTCGACCGGCTGCGCGCGGGCGGCACCGACCCCTACCCGGTCGGCGTCCCCGCCCCGACCCACACCCTCGCCGACGTCCCGCAGGGCCAGGAGGTGACCGTCGCCGGCCGCGTCATGCTCGTCCGCGACTTCGGCGGCATCGTCTTCGCCGTGCTGCGCGACTGGTCCGGCGACCACCAGATCGCCCTCACCCGAGACCTCTCCGGCGCCGCCCTCGACCGCTTCACCGCCGACACCGACATCGGCGACCACATCACCGTCACCGGCCGCGCGGGCCTGAGCGACCACGGCGAGCCCACCGTCTTCGCCGCCTCCTGGCAGCTCACCGGCAAATGCCTGCGCCCGCTGCCCGACAAACGGCGGGGCCTCGCCGACCCCGAGGCCAAGGTCCGCCGCCGCTACCTCGACCTGGCGACCAGCCCGGACGCCCGCGCCGTCGTCCGCGCCCGCTCCGCCGCCGTACAGGGGCTGCGCCAGGGCCTGCTGGACCGCGGCTACCTGGAGGTCGAGACCCCGATGCTCCAGCAGATCCACGGCGGCGCCAACGCCCGCCCCTTCACCACCCACATCAACGCCTACGACCTCGACCTCTACCTGCGCATCGCCCCCGAGCTGTACCTCAAGCGGCTGTGCGTGGGCGGCCTGGAGAAGGTCTTCGAGATGGGCCGCACCTTCCGCAACGAGGGCGTCTCCTACAAGCACAACCCCGAGTTCACGATGCTGGAGGCCTACCAGGCGCACGCCGACTACGACGTGATGCTCGACCTCACCCGCGAACTGATCCAGGGCGCCGCGACCGCCGCGTACGGCCGCCCGGTCGCCCACAAGGACGGCACCGAGTACGACATCTCCGGCACCTGGCCCGTGAAGACCGTGTACGGCGCGATCTCCGAGGCGCTGGGGGAGGAGATCGGGCCCGGCAGCGAACTCCTCAGGCTGCACCGGCTGTGCGACCGCGCGGGAGTGCCGTACACCGCCGACGACGGCCCCGGCGACGTCGTGCTGGAGATGTACGAACGCCTCGTCGAGGAACGCACCCGGCTGCCCACCTTCTACAAGGACTTCCCGACCGACGTCTCCCCGCTCACCCGGCAGCACCGCACCGACCCGCGGCTCGCCGAACGCTGGGACCTGGTCGCCTTCGGCACCGAACTCGGCACCGCCTACTCGGAGCTGACCGACCCCGTGGAGCAGCGCCGCCGGCTCACCGCCCAGTCCCTGCTGGCCGCCGGCGGCGACCCGGAGGCCATGGAGATCGACGAGGACTTCCTCGACGCGCTCGAGTACGCGATGCCCCCGACCGGCGGCCTCGGCATCGGCGTCGACCGGCTCGTCATGTTCCTCACCGGCCGCACCATCCGCGAGACATTGCCCTTCCCGCTGGTACGGCGCCGCTGAGCCGCTCCTTTCGCGCTGCTCCGATCGGGTGCATTCGCGCCGCCACACCGGTGTCGCTGGGGTGCGCCCGAGGTTGGCCGGGCGACTGATGAGTCATGCAGAAGGATCAGTTGTTCACCCGGCGCCGGCTCCTGTTCGCCGGCGCCGCCGCCGTGGGTGCCGCGGGCACCGCCACCGGAGTCGTCCTGGCGGGCGGCGAGGACACCGGCGGCCGGGCCGCCCCCGCGCCGGGTCCCCAGGCACGCCAGGCCCCCAAGGCCTCCGCCTTCCGGCTCCAGCCCCTCACCGGCTACGGCCAACCGCGCGCCGCCCCGCCCGCGCTGAAGGCGCGGACCGAACCCTTCCTCGAGATCCCCGCCGCCGGCCGGCACATGATGCTCACCTTCGACGACGGCCCCCACCCGGACTACACCCCGCACATCCTGGACACCCTCGCCAAGTACGACGTACGAGCGATGTTCTTCGTGTGCGGCGAACAGGTCGAGTGGAACCGCGACCTGCTCGCCCGGATGGCCGACGAGGGGCACGTGGTCGGCAACCACACCTGGACGCACCCCCTGCTGATCCGGATGAGCCGCAAGAAGATCCGCTCCGAGATGAAGCGGACCAGCGACATCATCGAGGACACCTACGGGGAGCGGCCGCAGTGGTTCCGCGCCCCCTACGGCGCCTGGAACCGGAACGTGTTCGAGCTGGGCGCTGAGATGGGCATGGAGCCGATGGCCTGGACCGTCGACACCACCGACTGGACGACACCCGGCACCAGGACCATCGTCGAAAGGGTGGAGAAGGGCGCCGCCCCCGGTGTCGTCGTGCTCTCCCACGACGCCGGGGGCGACCGGACGCAGAGCGTCCGAGCGATCCGTGAGTACCTGCCGTATCTGATCGACCACGGCTACCACCTCACCGTGCCGCGTCACCGTCCCGTCTGACCGTCTGACGGGCCCTCACGGCGGGCGGCCGGCCGTGGGGCCCGCGTCCGCCCGGCCGCGACCGTCCGACCGCGTTCGTCGGCCGCTGGGAACTCACTTCACCGCGACCAGGCGGGCGAAGACGACGACGTTGCCGTCGTAGCCGTGCTGCTTGGAGAAGCCGCCGCCGCACGTGATGACCCGCAGCTCCGGAGTGCCCTTCGAGCCGTACACCCGGTCGCCGGGGAACTTGCTCTTCTCGAAGACCTCGATGCCGTAGATCTCGAACACCGCGGTCCTGCCGTCCTTGCGCAGGACCTCGATCCTGTTCCCCTTCTTCAGCGCCCCGAGGCCGTAGAACACGGCGGGGCCCTGCTTGTTGTCGACGTGCCCGACGATGACCGCGGTGCCCTTCTCGCCGGGGGAGACCGCACCGGTGAACCAGCCCGCCAGGTCGGCGTTGTCCGGCGGTGGCGCGGCCACCCAGCCGTCGGTGTCGAGACCGACCGGGATCACGGGCGCGTCGACCCGGATCGTCGGGATCCGTACGCGGTCGACCGCCGAGAACGGCAGCGCGGCCGGGGCGGAGGACGTGGACGTGTGCGCCGGGGCGGTGCTCGCCGGGGCGGCCGCCGACGCCGGCTGCGGCGGACCGGAGTCGAACTCCCCCGAACCGTTGCGGATGAGGGCCAGACCGGTCAGCAGCACCAGCGCTATGGCACCCCAGGGAGCGCGCTTCCGCCGCCGCTCCTCCTCTTCGGCGAGCTCGGACAGCTCGGACGCAGACATGCGCAGACCCCTCTCGTCACGGCCGTCACCACGCCCATCGCGCATGGGAAAACGCTAAGTCCCGCGCGCGCGGCGGGCGACGGGACGGGGGGCGAACGGGTGGCGCCCGGCCGGGGCGGTGCGCCATCCGAGTTGCCGTTCACAGGAAATTTCTGACGGGGCGTGACCTGCGGCTATATCCGATTGTGTGGTTTTCTGACGGCGTGTCCGCTCACCAGGACGGACCATTCTCGACATGCGGGCGTGTTCCGTGCGGCCGAGGGTCATGTGCAGAGGTGCTTTCTCGCCGATCGACCGGGGACGGGACCCGGGGCGCCTCTCGCGGAGGATCACATGCGAAACCAACGTGCCCTGGCAGCCGCGTGCGCCGCGGTCGCCGCGCTCGGGCTCGCCGCGCCGGTGGCCGTCGCGGACGGCATGGGCAACGGGGGCGGCCCCTCGAACAACAATTCCTTGACCGCGCCGGACAACGGCAACTTCAACGCGCCCGGCAACGGCAACAACAACGGCAACTGGAACAACGGGAACTGGAACAACAACAACGGCAACAACAACGGCAACAACAACGGCAACAACAACGGGAACTGGAACAACGGGAACGGCAACAACAACGGCAACGTCAACGGGAACAACAACAACAACTTCGGGAACGGCAACGGGAACAACCAGGGCAACAACGACGGCGGGCGCGGTGACGGCAACCCGCGCAACATCGTCGCCACGCCCAGCGTGCTCGCCGCCGGCTCCCGGCTCACCGTCACCGTCGAGGGCTGCCGCGGCGGCACCATGTCCTCCCGTGCCTCACGCACCACCCGCCTGACCCCGTACCGCGGCGACTCCGCGCGCGGCGTCGCCACCATCGACCGCGACGCCCGTCCCGGCCGGTACGACATCACGGTCAACTGCGACGGCCGGACCCTCACCCGCCCGTCCGCCTTCACCGTGCTCGGCGGTGTCCAGGGCGGCGTCGGCGGCAGCCAGTCCCACGGGGCCACGGCGACCGACATGGCCATCGGCGGCGGTCTGGTGGGCGCGGCCGTCATCGGGGGCGGCGTCTTCTGGCTGCGGCGCCGCAACGAGAAGCGGATCTGACGCGGCGCCCCGGGCGTGGGTCCCGGCGTCCGAGTGAGCCTCGCACGTGCACGGCCCTTCGCCCCGGCCCCCAGGGATCCGTTCCCCCGGGGATCCGGGGCGGAGCCCTGCCGTCCGCACGTCAGGCGCCGTCGTCCCCGGTGCGGCGGCGGGTGCGGCGGTAGGCGACCCCGAGCGAGCCGGCGATCAGGGCGGCGCCGAGGCCGATCTCCTTGGCGTCGAACCCGCCGATGCTGCCGCCCGCCCCGGCCTCGACCCCGTGCTGGGCCGGCCGCAACGGCATCGGCCGCGCCGTACCGCCGTCCTGGGCGATGGTGAGCTGGGTCCAGCCGCTCGACCCGTCGCAGCTGAACGTCACCCGGTACGCGGCCCCCGGCCGGGCGTCCCAGTCGATGACCGTGGCCGCCGTGTCCTGCCCCGGCGGGAGGCGGACCGTGTCGAAGACGCCCGAGGTGACCGTCGCGGTGCCCCGGCAGCCGCCGTCGCGGTTCAGCTGGAGGCTGACCTGGCCGCCCGCCGCCACGGTGGACGGGACGACCCGGAAGCCGAACGGGGTGATGCCGTGGCCGTCACCGGCGACGGCGGGCGGCGCCGACAGGGCGAGGGCGCCGGCACTCAGCAGTGCGGCCGAAGCGACGCGTATCGCAGGCATGGTGGTTCCTCCGGTCTGTCGAGGAGCAACCGCGGACCTCTTCCGCTCGCGCCGGACCTCTGCGCCGGGAATGCGCCTCGATGACCGGAACGCTAGGAACGCCGGCCCACCCGCGCGATCGCAGTAGTGCGAATGGGGCACGGGTGTGCGCCGTCCGGGGGAAGCCGTTGCGGCGGCCGGGTGACGTTTCCGCGCCGGGCGACACTCCCGGCCGTGCGCCGCCCGCGGGGAGACCGGACCGCTAGGTCCCGGCGTGCGGGAACAGGGTGAGGAACGGCTCCGCGGTCGTCGCGATGCCCCGGCTGAACGGGGCGTCGAAGTCCCAGATCAGGAAGAGCATGAAGGCGATGGTCGCGGAGAACACCCCGGCCAGGATCAGCTCTCGCCGGGTGCGCCGGATCTGCAGCGCGAAGACCATGCCGACCGTGATCAGCGCCCCGGTGATCAGCCCCCACCACACCACGGACGGCATGGTCGCCCCGGTGGAGTCGGCGCGGGCGTTGCGCGCCTGGTCGGCGGCGGCCATCTGGTCCAGCACCGGCTGGTAGGCCTGTGCCTCGAAGTCGTTCTTCGGCTGGTAGTCCGTGACGTCCGCGCGGACCCGTGCCAGCAGTTCGGTGCCGTGCCCGGTGACCCGCTCGTGGTCGGTCATCGACTTCCACTCGGTGGTGACGACGTAGCTCACGTACGCGTCGACGTCGTCCCGGATGTGGTCACGCACGGCCGGCGGGTAGACCCGGACCCGCTCCGAGATCTCGTGCAGCGCCTGGGCCTCGGCCTGCACATGGTCCTGGGCGGCGTTGCGGGCCTCCCACACGCCCGCGATGGCCAGCCCCAGGACGATGGCGTACACGACGCCGATCCACATGGTCATGTACTCGATGACGTCCGGCGTCTCGCTGGGGTCGTCGTCCTCGGCCGCGGTCCGGTGCCGTACGAGGGTGATGACGACCACCACGGCGCAGGCCCCCAGCATCGCGAGGACGAGAACAAGCCAATCCGACAACGGGTGACTCCTTAGGTGAGCGGCCCGGCGCGTCAGCGCGGGCGCAGCGCCGCGACGGCGACGATCGCGGGAACGGTGATGAGCAGGACGTAGGTGACGGGTGTGGTCGGGTCGGGCGCCGAGTGCGGCGTGGGCCGCGGGTGGTACGCCGGGTAGCTCACCGGGGTGACGGTGGGCCGGGGGCGGGGCTTGGCCGGCGGGGGCGGCTCCGGTGCCGGGGCGGGCGGAGGCGGCGGAGCCGGCCGGGCGGCCGGCCTCGGTGCGGGCGGGGGCTTCGGCGTCGGAGTGGGCCGCGGCTTCGGGGCCGGCTCGGCCGGCGGCGGCTTCCGGACCGGTGTGGGTGTGGGTACGGGGGTCGGTGTCGGGGTGGGCGTGGGCGTAGGGGTGGGAGTCGGCGGGCACGGCGGCGGGGGCGGCTCGGGACACGGCTGGGGAGCGGGCCAGTGGTGATCGGGTCCGTGGGGGCCGTGACCGTGATGCCCGCGACCGTCATGTCCGCCGTGACCTCCGTGGTCACCGTGACCGTCATGGCCGCCGTGATGCCCGCGGTCCTCGGGTGGGCCGTGGTGGCCGCCGCCGGCGACGGCCACCGCCACCGTGCCGTCCGGGCCCGTCGAGGCGTACGCGCAGGCGTCGGCCGACGCGCTGCCGACCGGGCAGCCCACGAGGGTCCACGTCAACGCCAGCAGGGCCAACGCCCGTGTGGCGGGCGCGCGTCGGGTCACTTCGGGTGCATACACGACGACGATCATGGGCAGCCGCGAGCCGTCGCACGCCAGAGTACGGCAGGAATGATCCGAAGGAGGGATAAGACAGGATCAGCCGTTTGACGGACCAAAGGGCCGAACTGGCCGGATGTGGACGCCCGTACGAGCCCCGGGAGGCGGACCTGGTGGGGACCCGGGCGCGGCCCGGGCGCAGGTCCGCCGAAGAAAATCCCTCACCCGTTGAACGCAACCACCCCCGCCCCGCGTACCCATGGCCGTGCGGCGGCGCACCAAGGCGAGCTGCAATTGCCATGCGAATCATGGGGAGTTGACGATGAATACCTCCTGGCGGACCGCCTCACTGGTGGCCACGGCCGCCGCGGTGCTGACGCTGACGACGGCGTGCGGTCAGGACAACACCACCACGCCGTCCTCGGCCGCCCAGAACGTCGGGGCCACGGCCGTACCGGGCGGCTACGGCAATCCGGGCACGGGTGCCGGGACGGGCGCGGGCAACGGCTACGGCGCCGACGGCAACCAGAGTTCGGCCTCCTCCGCCCCGGCGGCCCCCGCCGGCAAGCTGACCGTGGCCGCCAACCCCGACCTGGGCAACGTGGTGTCCGACGGCTCCGGCCTCACCCTGTACCGCTTCGACAAGGACACCGCGAATCCGCCCAAGTCGAACTGCGCCGGCGACTGCGCCACCACCTGGCCGCCCGTGCCCGCCGACGACGCCCAGGCCGGCGCCGGCATCGACAAGGCCCTGCTCGGCGAGGTCACCCGGGCCGACGGCAGCAAGCAGCTCACCATCGGCGGCTGGCCCGCCTACCGCTACGTCAAGGACGTCAACTCCGGTGACGTCAACGGACAGGGCGTGGGCGGGAAGTGGTTCGCCATGGCGCCGGACGGCAAGAAGGCCAAACTGTCCGACCTGCCCGGCCTGTCCGTCCGCAAGGACCCCAAGCTCGGGGACATCGTCGTGGACAAGAACGGCATGACGGTCTACCGGTTCCTCAAGGACAAGGCGTGGCCGAAGTCCGTCTCCAACTGCTCCGGTTCCTGCCTGGAGAAGTGGCCGGCCGTCGCGCCCGTCGAGAGCGGCGACACCAAGGGCATCCAGAAGAAGGGCCTCATGGGCTTCACCAGGCCCGACGGAACCAGGCAGATGACCGTCGACTGCTGGCCGATCTACACCTTCTCCGGTGACAAGGCCGCCGGAGACACCAACGGCCAGGGTGTGGGCGGCACGTGGTACGCCGTCTCGCCCTCCGGCAAGCCGGTCGGCGCGCCCGGCAAGTAGGGATCACCCGCCCGGGTCGACCGCCCGCCCGGGTCGACCGCCCGTCCGGGGCGATCGCCCGCACGGCCGGGCACCCGACCGAAGGTCCGCCCCCCTCCGCGCCGCACGGAGGGGGGCGGACCGCTGTGTGCGCTCGCCGGACGGCGCTCGTCGTCACCCAGCGCGCACGCGCGGGCACTTCCCGCAGGCAGTGACCGGGAACGGACGGTCAATTTCCGGTTCGGGTCGCTCCATTGGCGGGCGATCAGTAGCCTCAGCTCGAACACCGGATCGCCTGTCCCTGCCGTCTACGCGTTGGAGAGATACATGGAGCGTCCCGCCTGGGCCCCCCGGAGCATCGACATCTCGGTGCCGAGCGTTTCGCGTATCTACGACTACTACCTGGGCGGTTCGCACAACTTCGAGGTCGACCGGGAAGCGGCCCGCAAGGCGATGGAGTTCCTGCCGGGCCTGCCGAAGATCATGCAGGCGAACCGGGCGTTCATGCGCCGGGCCGTGCGCTACGCGGCCGGTGAGGGCATCACCCAGTTCCTCGACATCGGCTCCGGCATCCCGACGTTCGGCAACGTCCACGAGGTGGCCCGCGCCGCCGCCCCGGGCGCCCGGGTGGTCTACGTCGACCACGACCCGGTGGCCGTGGCGCACAGCCAGGCGGTCCTGGCGGGTGACGACGCCGCGGACGTCGTCGCCGCGGACCTGCGCAAGCCGCACGAGATACTCGCCAGCCCCCAGGTGGAGCGGCTGATCGACCAGAACCGTCCAGTGGCCCTCCTTCTCGTTGCCATACTGCACTTCGTGGAAGACACGGACGACCCGCACGCCGCGGTGGCCGAGCTGCGCGCGGCACTCGCCCCCGGCAGCCTGCTGATCCTCACGCATGCCTCGTACGAGGGAATCCCGCTGCCTCCGGAGCGGGCCGAGGGCGCGGTGGACGTATACAAGGACATTCGCAACCCGCTGATCATGCGCTCGCGCGACGAGATCGCGCGGTTCTTCGAGGGGTACGACATGGTGGAACCCGGACTGGTGCCGATGCCGCGCTGGCGCCCGGAGTCCGAGCCGGAGGACGAGGATCCGTTCGCCTTCTCCGGGTTCGCCGGCGTGGGGCGTACGGCGTGAGCGCGGAGCCGGACGGCCCGGAGGACAGACTGCGCCGGCTGACGACGATCTGGAGCCGGGCGCTGTTCCCGGTGACGTCGACGACGTCGACGCGCGCCGAGTTCGAGGAACAACTGCTCCCGCTCGCCCGCCGGCTGAGCGAGCTGCTGCGGGCCCGCGGCTTCGCCGCCGGGGAGGCGAAGGCGGTCGGCGCCGCCCTCGTCCACGCGCACTGCACCGACCCGGAGGCGCTCGCCCGCACCCTCGACTGCGTCGACGCCTACCTGGTGCTCTACTGCGGCGGGGACGGCCCCCAGGACGAACTGCGCATCCGCTCCTCCCGGTTGCAGCACGCCATGGCCGCCGGGTACGCGGAGGCGCTGCGCGAGCGCACCCTCGCCGAGCAGGAGGCCATCGCCCAGGCCGCGTTGCAGGCCCAGGGCGTGGTCGCCCAGGCGCTGCACGCCAGCGAGGCCCGCTTCCGCGCGGTGTTCGAGGGCGCCGCCATAGGAATCGGCATCGCCGACCTCGACGGCAACATCCTCCAGGTCAACCAGGCCCTGCTGCGCATGTTCGGGCTTCCCGAGCACTCCCTGCGGGGCCGCCGGGTGACGGACTGGAAGCACTCCGAGGACGCCCCCCAGACCTGGCGGCTGTACGACGAACTCGTGCGCGGCGAACGCGAGCACTTCCACATGGAGAAGGCGTTCAACCGGCCCGACGGCACGGTCCTGTGGACCAACCTGACGGTCTCCCTGCTGCGCGACGCCGACGGCGAACCGCAGTACCAGCTTGCCCTGATGGAGGACACCACCGAACGGCGGCTGCTCAACCTCCGGCTGCGCTACGAGGCCACCCACGACGCCCTCACCGGCCTGCCCAACCGCACGCTGTTCTTCGAGCGCCTGGAGAAGGCCCTGAACGCCGGCGAGGGCCAGCGGTTCGGCCTGTGCTACCTCGACCTGGACGGCTTCAAGACCGTCAACGACAGCCTCGGGCACGCGGCCGGCGACCGGCTGCTGGTGGAGGTCGCCGACCGGCTCCAGTCCTGCGCGACCGCGCCCGGCGAGATGGTCGCCCGGCTCGGCGGCGACGAGTTCGTCGCGCTCACCACCGGCCCCGCCGGGCGGCGCACGGTCGACGAACTCGCCGAGCAGATCATGAGCGCGCTGGTCACCCCGATCAGCATCGACGGCCGCGACCTGCTGGTCCGCGGCAGTCTCGGCATCGTGGAGGGACCCGCAGGGGAGCGCACGGCGGCGGAGGTGCTGCGCAGCGCGGACATCACGATGTACCGCGCCAAGTCGGCGGGCGGCAACCGGATCGAGCTGGCCGACGCCGAGGCCGACGCCCGCGCCATCACCCGGCACGGTCTGACGACCGCGCTGCCGACGGCCCTGGACCGCGGCGAGTTCTTCATCGAGTACCAGCCGCTGGTGCACCTCGGCGACGGCAGCGTCAGGGGCGCCGAGGCGCTGGTCCGCTGGCTGCACCCGCAGCACGGCATCCTCGGCCCCGACCGGTTCATCCCGCTCGCCGAGCACACCGGCCTGATCGTGCCGCTCGGCCGCTGGGTCCTGGAGGAGTCCGTCCGCCAGGCCCGCACCTGGCGCGAGCGGTACGGCGAGCACACGGCGGGCGGTCCGCTGCGCATCAACGTCAACCTCTCGCCCTGCCAGCTCACCCATCCCGGCCTGGTCCAGGACACCGTCGACATCCTCGAACGCGCCGGCGTCGCCCCGGACGCCCTCTGCCTGGAGGTCACCGAGTCCGCCCTGATCGGCGCCGACGACGACCTCCTCAAACCGCTGCGCCGACTGGCCGAGATGGGTGTCGACATCGCCCTCGACGACTTCGGCACCGGCTACTCCAACCTCGCCAACCTGCGCCGCCTCCCGGTGAGCATCCTCAAACTGGACCGCTCCTTCACCCAGGGCATGCAGCAGTTCCCGGCCGACCCCGTCGACCTCAAGATCGTCGAAGGCATCGTCTCCCTCGCCCACAGCCTCGACCTCACGGTCACCGTCGAGGGCGTCGAAACAGGAGCCCAGGCCGAACAACTCCGCATACTGGGCTGCGACACAGCCCAAGGCTGGTACTACGCCCGCCCGGGCCCCCCAGACCGCCTGCACGACCTGGCCCTGGCAGACGCCACGGGCTGAAGAAGGGGCGCCCTCTCATCACAGGGAGGGCGCAACCGGCCCCTAGCCTGCCGAGGGTGCCTTCTCATCGCCGAGAGGGCCCAACCCCCCAAGGGGCGCGGGGCTGTATCGATATGCGGCTCCGCCGCGTGGGCGCGACCAGCCACAACGCACCCGCACCCCGAAACGCACCGCACCCCGCACGACGCACCGCCCCGGCCCCAAAAGGACCCTCACCGCTCGATCAACATCCGCTGCAACTCCCGCGCAGCCCGAGGCGGAGCCACATCACTGCGGTGCGCCAGCGCGATGACCCGGTGCAGCCCAGGCCGTGCCAACGGGGTCACCCGAAGCCCGGTCCCGGCCCGCGCGGCAACCATCCGGGGCACCACAGCCACCCCCAACCCCGCCCGCACAAACCCCAGCACCGCGTCCATCTCACCCCCCTCCACCGCGAACTCCGGCTCGAACCCGGCGGAGCGACACGCCGCGACGGTCAGCTCCCGCAGGTCGTACCCGTGCCGGAACATCACCAGCCGCTCACCCTCCAGATCGGCGATGCCGACCACGCGCCCGCCGCGCCCCGGCGCCGGCGCCTCCGGTGAGGACACCACCACCAGGTCCTCCCGCAGCAGCTCCACCGTGGTCAGCGCGGGCGCCGGGGCCGGCAGCGGCAGCACGACCAGCGCGAGATCCAGCGCACCACGCGCCAGCTCTCGCACGAGGTCGTGCGAGCCGCCCTCCTCGACCAGCAGCCGGACGCCCGGATAGCGGTCGTGGAAGGCGCGCAGCACGTCCGGCAGCAGCCCCGTGCACAGACTCGGCGTCGCCCCGAGCCGTACCCGCCCGCGCCGCAACTGCACCAGCTCCTGCACCTCCTGCCGCGCCGTGTCCGCGTCCGCGAGGATCCGCCGGGCCAGCGGCAGCAGCGCCTCGCCCGCCGCGGTGAGGGTGATGTTGCCCCGGGCGCGCAGGAACAGATCGGCGCCCAGCTCCCGCTCCAGCGCCTTGATCTGCTGCGACAACGACGGCTGGGCGACATGGACCAGCTCGGCGGCCCGGGTGAAGTGCCGGGTCTCGGCGACCGCCACGAAGTACTGGAGCTGCTGGAACTGCATGGAGACCAGCATAGCCGTAGCCTATGGAAACAAGCTGGACCATGTCTTGGACCGATCGCACCTTTCGGCCCTAGCGTGCTGTGTCATGGCTCTGGTAACGCGGACGGACCGACGGCCGTCCATGGCGCGGACGGTGTGGGACTCCACCGTCGGCAAGAAGACCGTCATGGCGGTCAGCGGCGTGATCATGCTGCTGTACCTGGTCGCGCACGTGATCGGCAACCTGAAGATCTTCTTCGGGGCGGGGGAGTTCAACCACTACGCGCACTGGCTGCGCACGGTCGGCGAGCCCTTCATGCACTACGAGTGGACGCTGTGGCTCATCCGCGTCGTCCTGATCGTCGCGGTGCTCGCGCACGCGGTCTCCGCGTACCAGCTCAGCCGCCGCGACCTCAAGGCCCGCCCCAGCCGGTACGTCCACAGCAGGCCCCAGGCGAGCTACGCCACGCGCACCATGCGCTGGGGCGGCATCATCCTCGGCCTGTTCATCGTCTGGCACATCCTGGACCTGACCACCGGAACCGTGCACTCCGGCGGTTTCCAGGAGGGCCACCCGTACCAGAACGTCGTGGACACCTTCTCCACCTCGTACGGCGACGCGATCTACATCGTCGCCATGCTGGCGCTCGGCCTGCACATCCGGCACGGCTTCTGGAGCGCCGCCCAGACCCTCGGCGTCGGCAGCCGCAGGCGCGACCGCACCCTGAAGACCGTCGCCAACGTCCTCGCAGTGCTGCTCACGGCCGGCTTCATCGCCGTACCCGTGGGCGTGATGACCGGAGTGGTGAGCTGACATGACCTCCTACGCCGACTACGCGACCGGTGACCCGGTCGCCGACACCAAGGCCCCGGCCGGACCGATCCACGAGCGCTGGGACAGGCGCCGCTTCGAGGCCAGGCTCGTCAACCCCACCAACCGGCGCGGCAAGACCGTCATCGTCGTCGGCACCGGACTCGCGGGCGGCTCCGCCGGCGCGACCCTGGCCGAACAGGGCTACCACGTCGTCCAGTTCTGCTACCAGGACTCCCCGCGCCGCGCCCACTCCATCGCCGCGCAAGGAGGCATCAACGCGGCGAAGAACTACCGCAACGACGGCGACTCGGTCCACCGCCTGTTCTACGACACCGTCAAGGGCGGTGACTTCCGCTCCCGCGAGTCCAACGTCCACCGCCTCGCCCAGATCTCGGTGGAGATCATCGACCAGTGCGTGGCCCAGGGCGTCCCGTTCGCCCGCGAGTACGGCGGCCTGCTCGACACGCGTTCCTTCGGCGGCGTCCAGGTGTCCCGCACCTTCTACGCCCGCGGCCAGACAGGCCAGCAGCTCCTCCTCGGCGCCTACCAGGCACTGTCCCGGCAGATCGCGGCCGGCAACGTCGAGATGCACCCGCGCACCGAGATGCTCGACCTGATCACCGTCGACGGCCGGGCCCGCGGCATCGTCGCCCGCGACCTGGTCACCGGGAGGATCGACACCTACTTCGCCGACGCCGTCGTCCTGGCCTCCGGCGGCTACGGCAACGTCTTCTACCTGTCGACCAACGCCATGAACTCCAACGCGACGGCCGTATGGCGGGCGCACCGGCGCGGCGCGTACTTCGCCAACCCCTGCTTCACCCAGATCCACCCCACCTGCATCCCGCGCACCGGCGACCACCAGTCCAAGCTGACCCTGATGAGCGAGTCGCTGCGCAACGATGGCCGCATCTGGGTGCCCAAGGCCAAGGGCGACACCCGCCCTCCCCACCAGATCCCCGAGGACGAGCGCGACTACTACCTGGAGCGCGTCTACCCCTCCTTCGGCAACCTCGTGCCCCGCGACATCGCCTCCCGCGCCGCGAAGAACGTCTGCGACGAGGGCAGGGGAGTGGGCCCCGGCGGCCAGGGCGTCTACCTGGACTTCGCCGACGCCATCCGGCGGATGGGCAGGAAGAAGGTCGAGGAGAAGTACGGCAACCTCTTCGAGATGTACGAGCGGATCACCGCGGAGAACCCCTACGAGGTGCCGATGCGGATCTACCCCGCCGTGCACTACACGATGGGCGGCCTGTGGGTCGACTACGACCTCCAGACCACGATCCCCGGCCTGTTCGCGGTCGGCGAGGCCAACTTCTCCGACCACGGAGCCAACCGCCTCGGCGCCTCCGCCCTCATGCAGGGCCTCGCGGACGGTTACTTCGTCCTGCCGGCCACCATCAACGACTACCTGGCCCGCAACCCGCTCGACGACGACCTGACCGCCGACCACCCGGTCGTCCAGGAGGTGCTGGCCGAGACCGAGGACCGCCTCAATCTGCTCCTCGCCGTCGACGGCGACCGCACCCCCGACTCCTTCCACCGCGAACTCGGCGAACTCATGTGGGAGTTCTGCGGCATGGCCCGCACCGACACCGGGCTGCGCAAGGCACTGGAGCGCATCCCGCAGATCCGCGAGGAGTTCTGGCGGCGCATCAAGGTCCCCGGCAGCGGCGAGGAACTCAACCAGTCCCTGGAGAAGGCCAACCGCATCGTCGACTACCTCGAACTGGCCGAGCTGACCTGCCTCGACGCCCTGCACCGCGCCGAGTCCTGCGGCGGCCACTTCCGCGAGGAGTCCCAGACCCCCGACGGCGAGGCGGCCCGCAAGGACGACGAGTTCGGCTACACGGCCGCCTGGGAGTTCACGGGCGCCGGCGAGGCCCCCACCCTGCACAAGGAAGACCTGGTCTTCGAGTACGTCCACCCCACCCAGCGGAGCTACGCATGAGGCTCACCCTGCGCGTCTGGCGGCAGAAGAACGCCGACGCCGACGGCGCCATGTCCACCTACGACGTGGACGGCATCTCACCCGACATGTCCTTCCTGGAGATGCTGGACGTCCTCAACGAACAGCTCATCCTCGGCGGCGAGGAACCGGTCGCCTTCGACCACGACTGCCGCGAGGGCATCTGCGGCGCGTGCAGCCTCGTCATCAACGGCGACGCGCACGGCCCCGAACGCACCACCACCTGCCAGCTGCACATGCGGTCCTTCCGCGACGGCGACACGATCGACGTCGAACCCTGGCGGGCCTCCGCGTTCCCGGTCATCAAGGACCTCGTCGTCGACCGGTCCGCCTTCGACCGGATCATCCGGGCCGGCGGCTACGTCACCGCCCCGACCGGCTCCGCGCCCGAGGCGCACGCGACGCCGGTGCCGAAGGCGGACGCCGAGTTCGCGTTCGAGCACGCGGAGTGCATCGGGTGCGGGGCGTGTGTGGCCGCGTGTCCCAACGGGGCGGCGATGCTGTTCACTTCGGCGAAGGTGAACCATTTGAACGTGCTGCCTCAGGGGGCGCCGGAGCGGGAGACGCGGGTGCTGGACATGGTGGCCCAGATGGACTCCGAGGGGTTCGGGGGGTGCACCTTGGCCGGCGAGTGCGCCGGCGCTTGTCCCAAGGGGATTCCGCTGATGTCCATCACGAGCATGAACAAGGAGTGGTTGCGGGCTGCCCGGAAGGTGGGGAGGGGGTAGCGCCGGTACGGGGTGCGGGCCCGCTGTGGCTGGTCGCGCAGTTCCCCGCGCCTCCTACGGGGCGCTGCAGTGATCGTTCGTCGTATCTGGCGGACGGGCGGGGTCGGGAGTGGTGCTCATCCCCGGCCCCGTCTGGCTTTCGTACCCCCTCAGGGCATGACACGCGCCAAGTACGGTGCCGTCGCGCTGCCCTTCGTCGCTACGACCTCGGACGGTGGGCCGGACGCGATGACGCGGCCGCCTTGGTCGCCGCCGCCCGGGCCGAGGTCGATGACCCAGTCGGCGTCCGCGGCCACCGTCATGTCGTGCTCGACCACGACGACCGTGTGGCCGGCGTCGACCAGGCCGTGCAGCCTGTCCATCAGGACCTCGACGTCGGCCGGGTGCAGGCCGGTCGTCGGCTCGTCCAGGAGGTAGAGGGTGTGGCCGCGGCGGCCCCGCTGCAGCTCGCTCGCCAGCTTGATGCGTTGCGCCTCGCCGCCGGACAGTTCGGTGGCGGGCTGGCCGAGCCTGAGGTAGCCGAGGCCCACGTCGAGCAGCGCGGCCAGGCTGCGGGCCGCCGCCGGGGTGTCCGCGAAGAACTCCGCCGCGCCCTCCACGGTCAGGTCCAGGACCTCGGCGATGTTCCGTCCCCGGTACGTGACGTCCAGGGTCTCCGGGTTGTAGCGGGCGCCCGCGCAGTCCGGGCACGGCGCGTAGGTGCTCGGCAGGAACAGGAGTTCCACGCTGACGAAGCCCTCGCCCTGGCAGGTCTCGCAGCGGCCGCCCGCGACGTTGAAGGAGAACCGGCCGACGCCGTACCGGTGTTCCCGTGCGTCGTCGGTGGCGGCGAACACCTTGCGTACGACGTCGAACAGGCCGGTGTAGGTGGCCAGGTTGGAGCGCGGGGTGCGGCCGATGGGCCGCTGGTCCACCCGGACCAGCCGGTCCACGCCCGCGAGGTCCTCGGTCAGCGCGCCGAGCAGGGTGGACTTGCCCGAGCCGGACACACCCGTGACCGCCGTGAACGCGCCGAGCGGGAACCCGGCCGTCACCTCCCGCAGGTTGTGCCGGGTCACCGGACCGACCTGGAGCCAGCCGCGCGGCTCACGGACCTCACGGGCCGGTCCCGGCGCCTCGTCGAAGAGGTGGCGTGCCGTCGCCGAGTCCTCGACCGAGGCGAGTTCGGCCAACGGCCCGCTGTAGAGCACCTGTCCGCCGTGCTCGCCCGCGCCCGGTCCGACGTCCACCACCCAGTCGGCGCCGCGCACAACCTCCAGCTGGTGCTCCACCACGAACACCGAGTTCCCGGCCGCCTTGAGCCGGTCCAGCACCGTCAGCAGCGCCTCGGTGTCGGCCGGGTGCAGACCCGCCGAGGGCTCGTCCAGGACGTACACCACACCGAACAGCCCGGAGCGCAACTGCGTGGCCAGCCGCAGCCGTTGTAGCTCGCCCGCCGAGAGCGTGGGGGTCGAGCGGTCGAGGCTCAGATAGCCGAGGCCCAGCTCCACCACCGGCGCGATCCGGGACTTCAGGTCCTCGGTGAGGACACGGGCCGTCTCCGAGTCGCCGTGCAGCAGTCCGGACAGGTCGGTCAGGGGAAGGGCGGCCAGGTCGGCGATGGTCCGGCCGGCGAAGGTGACCGCGAGCGCCTCGGGCCGCAGCCTGCTGCCTTCGCAGGCCGGGCAGGGGGCGGCGGTCAGGAAGCGTTCCGCCTTCGCCCGCAGCGTGGGGGACTTGGTGTCCGAGTAGGTCTTGAGCACATAGCGCCGGGCGCTCATGTACGTGCCCTGGTAGGGGCGTTGGATTCGGTCGGCGTCCCGGAGGGGATGCACGGTGACGACCGGCTGCTCGTCCGTGAACAGGATCCACTCCCGCGCCTCGGCGGGCAGTTCGCGCCAGGGCCGGTCCACGTCGTACCCGAGCGCGTCGAGGATGTCGCGCAGGTTCTTGCCCTGCCAGGCACCCGGCCAGGCCGCGATCGCGCCCTCGCGGATCGACAGGGCGGGGTCGGGGACCAGCAACTCCTCGCTGGTGCGGTGCACTTGGCCGAGACCATGGCACTCGGGGCAGGCTCCGACGGCGGTGTTCGGCGAGAAGGCGTCGGAGTCGAGCCGCTCGGCGCCCGGGGGATAGGTCCCGGCGCGGGAGAACAGCATGCGCAGGGAGTTGGAGAGGTTGGTGACCGTGCCGACGGAGGAGCGCGCGGTGGGGGCCGAGCGGCGCTGCTGCAGCGACACCGCGGGCGGCAGCCCGGTGATCTCGCCGACCTTGGGCGCCCCGACCTGGTGGATCAGCCTGCGCGCGTACGGCGCGACCGACTCGAAGTAGCGTCGCTGGGCCTCGGCATACACGGTGCCGAACGCCAGGGACGACTTCCCCGAGCCGGACACGCCGGTGAACACGGCCAGCACATCCCGGGGGATGTCCACGTCGACGCCCCGGAGATTGTGCTCACGGGCGCCGCGGACGCGGACGTACGGATCGTGGGGGCTGTGCACTACCCGCTACGGCTGCGGAGGCTGGTCCTGGTCCCTCCTGAGCTGCTCATTCAGCTTGTCCTGCGCGGTGTCGACCTGCGAGCTGTACTTACCCTGGGTGCGCTCGTCGAGCATGTCGCCGCTTTTGTCGATGCCCTTGCCGGCCTGGTCTTCGTGGCCCTTGAGCATTTGCTTGAGCTTGTCCATGACGGACATGGCAGCCCTCCTCGTAGCTTGAGGCTTCCCCTCCAGAGTCACCGCCCCGCGCCGGGTTCGCATCTCGAGACGGCGGCGAGCCGCCGATAGGAGTCCAGCAGGGCCGTACGGTCGTAGCTGCTCGTGGTGACGAGGGCTTCGTCCGCGCCCGTCTCCTTCAGCACCGACTCCAATTCGTCCGCGACCTCCTCCTCGGTGCCGGCGACGTGCCCGGCAAGCGCGGCGTCGTACAGGTCGCGCTCCTTCGCGGTCATCGTGCGCCGTTCGATGTCGCCGGCCGGTGCCAGCGGCGGGAACGTGCCGTGCGTGCGCGCGTGTGCCGCCGCCCACGCCTCCGGCACCAGCAGCCGGCGCGCCTCCCGCGAGGTCGCCGCGACCGCGACCGAACCGGAGATCACCACGTACGGCTCCGGAGCCCAGGCGGACGGCCGGAACGCCGAGCGGTAGACGTCGATGCCGCGCAGCATCCGCTCCCGGTCGCGCAGGTCACCGATGACCATCGGCAGCCCCGCGTCGGCGGCGATCCGCGCGCCCTCGCCCATGGCCAGCAGGTACGGCGGCACGCGCAGCCCCTCCGCAGGGCGGGCCCGCACTCCCGTGGGCGAGGTCCCCGCGAACCAGCCGAGCAGCTCGGCGACCTGTGCGGCGAAGTCCTCGGCGTCGTCCTTGTCCCGGCCGAGCGCCTTGCGGACCCCGCCGGTGAAGCCCACCGAGCGGCCGAGGCCCATGTCGATCCGGCCCGGGAACAGCGACTCCAGTACGCCGAACTGCTCGGCGACGACGAGGGGTTGGTGGTTGGGCAGCATGACCCCGCCCGTGCCGACCCGGATCGTGCGGGTGGCGGCGGCCACGGCCGCGGCCAGCACGGTCGGCGCGGACCCGGCCACCCCGGGCACGCCGTGGTGCTCCGAGACCCAGAAGCGGTGGTAGCCGAGCGCCTCCGCCTCCCGGGCCAGCGCGACGGTGTCCCGCAGCGCCTCCGCGGGCGGACGGCCCTCCCGGACGCGGGAGCGGTCCAGGACGGAGAACGGGGTCCGGGCGATCAGTGCACTCACACCACCGTTCAACACTTGGGCGGCCCCAGGATTCCCGCACCCCGCCGTGCCCGGGTGGTTAGGGTGATCGTGTGACCGACAGCCAGCAGCGGCCGCTCGCCGTGTTCGACCTCGACAACACCCTCGCCGACACGGAGCACCGCCAGCACTTCCTGACGGAGCGGCCGCGGAACTGGGACGCGTTCTTCGCCGCCGCGCCGCACGACCCGCCGCTCACCGAGGGCGTCGCCCTCGCGCTCGACAGCTCGCGGGAGTGCGACATCGTGTACCTCACGGGGCGGCCCGAGCGTTGCCGGCGCGACACCCTGGACTGGCTGGCCGCCCACGGGCTGCCCGAGGGGCCGGTCCATATGCGGGGCAACGCAGACCGCAGGCCCGCCCGGCACACCAAGCTGGAGATCCTGCGCCGGCTCGCGCGCGAGCGGGAGATCCGGGTCCTCGTCGACGACGACGCGCTCGTCTGCGACGACGCGGAGGCCGCCGGATTCACCGTCGTACGGGCACGGTGGACCGGCCGGTCCACCGTGCTGGAGGACGCCCAGGAGCGCGAGGGGCGCACCTGACGCCAGGAGCCGGGGCGGGGGCGGCGGGGAGTCAGCCCTCGTCGTCGATGCGGAACCCCACTTTCAGACCCACCTGCCAGTGCTCGATCTGCCCGTTCTCGATCTGGCCCCGGACCTGGGTCACCTCGAACCAGTCCAGGTTGCGCAGGGTCTGGCCGGCACGGTTGATGCCGTTGCGGACGGCCTGGTCGACGCCCTCGTGGGAGGTGCCGACGATCTCGGTGACCCGGTAGGTGTGGTTCGACATTCGGGTTGCTCCTCTCCGCCGTGCGGCGGGGCGGCCGGCCGCGTCGTCCGGACACGCGTGCCGGACGCCGCACGTCCGCCGTGACGGATATGTCACGGCTCACTCCACGGTGCCGTATCCGCGCCCGGTCCGCGAGGCGTCGTCCCGGATCGCCGATCCGCACTTGACCTCCGCATTGGTACATACCAAAATCCAGCCACACCCGTGCGAGCCTCCGGACTCGCCCCCCACGCCGGGCCCCCTTCCCTGTCCGCACCACCCAGACAGAACAGGACCCCTCGTGAGACGTCGTCTGCTCGCGCTCCTCTGTGTCACCGGCTCCCTCGTCAGCGGCTGCGGGCTGCTGCCGGGCGGGCACGACCGGCAGACCGTCACGGTGTGGCTGATGAAGGGCAGCGCCTCCCCGCAGTTCCTCCAGCGCTTCACCGACGACTTCGAACGCGCCCACACCGACCTCCGCCTCGACATCCGCATCCAGGACTGGACCGGCATCGGGGCGAAGGTGCACACGGCGCTGAAGGCCGAGTCCGGGAAGGGCCCGGACGTCATCGAGGTCGGTAACACCCAGGTGTCGCAGTACGTCGACGACGGCCGGCTCACCGACCTGACCCTGGAGTCGATGCGCGACTGGGGCAGCCAGGACTGGCTGCCCGGCCTCGCCGACCCCGGCAAGGACGGCGGCCAGCAGTACGGCATCCCCTGGTACGCGGCCAACCGCGTCGTCATCTACCGCAAGGACCTCTTCGAGCAGGCCGGCATCACCACCCCGCCCAGGACGCGCGCGCAGTGGATGTCCGTCACCGAGAAGCTGAACACGGGCGGCCGGCAGGGCATCTACCTCGCCGGACAGGACTGGTACACCCTGGCCGGGTTCATCTGGGACGAGGGCGGCGACCTCGCCGTGCAGCGCGAGAACCGCTGGCAGGGCACCCTGGGCACCCCGGCCGCGCTGCGCGGGATGGAGTTCTACCGGAAGCTGCAGGCCCTGGGCCGGGGTCCGGCGGACTCCGACGAGGAACACCCGCCGCAGGCCAAGGTGTTCGCCGCGGGCGGCGTCGCGCAGATCATCGGCGTACCCGGGCTCGCCCAGTCCATCGTGCAGCAGAACCCGGATCTGAAGGGCAAGCTCGGTTTCTTCCCGGTCCCGGGCAAGACCGCGGCCCGGCCCGGCACCGTCTTCACCGGCGGCTCCGACCTCGTCGTCCCGCAGAACACCGACACGCCGTACGCGGCGACCGCCGTCGTCGGGGCGCTCACCGGCGCCCGGTGGGACACCGAACTCGCCCGCACCATGAACTACGTGCCCAACAAGCCGTCGCTGGCGGGCAAGGTGGCCGGCGAGCAGGGGGTCGCCGCCATGGCGGCGGGCGCCGCGCACGGCCGGGCGACCCCCAACACACCCGACTGGGCCGCCGTCGAGGCGGACAACCCGATCAAGGGCTACATGACCAAGGTGCTGGGCGGGGCGGACCCGGCGACCGAGGCCCGCCGCGCCTCGCACAAGATCACCGAACTGCTCACTCCGCAGCTGTAGTCGGGGCAGCCCGGGAGGCCGGCCGCCGCCCGCTCACCGCGCCACGCTCAGCGACAGGGCGAAGCGGCCCGCCTCGTCCGTCCACCAGTGGGTCAACTCCATCCCGACCGCGGCGAGTTCTCCGGTGACGCCGTCCTTGCGGAACTTCGCCGACACCTCCGTGCGCAGCTCCTCGCCGGCCGCGAAGTGCACGGCGAGGTCCAGTGCGGGGATCTTCACCGTCTGCGCCGTACGGGAGCGCAGCCGCATCTCGATCCACTCCAGGTCGGCGTCCCACCGGGCCACGTGGTCGAAGGCGCCGGGATCGAAGTCGGCGCCCAGCTCGCGGTCGATCACGGCGAGGACGTTCTTGTTGAACGCGGCCGTCACTCCGGCCGCGTCGTCGTAGGCCCGGACCAGCACTCCCTCGTCCTTGACCAGGTCGGTGCCGAGCAGCAGTCCGTCGCCCGGCGCGAGCAGGGTGCGCACGGTGGCCAGGAACGCGGCCCGTTCGGCGGGCAGCAGGTTTCCGATGGTGCCCCCGAGGAAGGCCACCAGCCGGGGGCCGGGTGTCGCGGGCAGCGCCAGCGGGGCGGTGAAGTCGGCGATCAGGGCGTGCACGTCGAGGTCGGGGCGGTCCGCCACGAGCGCCTGCCCGGCCCGGATGAGCGCGCTCTCGCTGACGTCGACGGGGACGTACGCCCGAAGCCCGGTGAGGGCGTCCAGCAGATAGCGGGTCTTCTCCGAGGACCCGGAGCCGAGTTCGACCAGGGTGCGGGCGCCGCTCGCGGCGGCGATCTCCCCGGACCGGCCGGCGAGGATCTCCCGCTCGGCCCTGGTCGGGTAGTACTCCGGCAGTCCGGTGATCTCGTCGAACAGCTCACTGCCCCGGGCGTCGTAGAACCACTTGGGGGGCAGCGACTTGGGGGTGGCGGTGAGGCCGCGGCGGACGTCGGCGCGCAGGGCGGCGTCGGTGGCGTCCTCGGGGAGGGTGCGGGTGACGTGCAGGGGACTCACGAACAGGGCTCCTTACGGGATGCGGGATGCGGCCTCCGGGTCCTCGACCGTCGCGAGCAGCACACCGGCGCGGGTCGCGGTGAGCAGCGTGCGGTCGGGGACCTCCTGCCAGAGCGGGTTGTCGTCGTACGGCTCGGAGGCGACGACCGTGCGCAGGCCCGGCTCCGTGCGGTACCAGAGGGTGTCGCCCCAGGTGGTGGCGGTGATGGTGGTGCCGTCGGTGAGCAGCAGGTTCAGCCGGGAGCCGGGGCAGGCGGCGGCCAGCCGGGCCACGGTGTCGCCGAGTGCCCGGTCGGGCTCCTCGCCCTGCCGCAGCCGGTGGAGCACCAGCGCCCACACGAACGCGGAGTCGGTGCTCGCCTGCAGCGACAGCAGGTCGGCCGGGGGCAACTCGGACACCAGCGGGGCCGCCGAGTGCGGCCAGCCGGTGAGCGCGCCGTTGTGGCTGAACAGCCACCGCCCGTCCGCGAACGGCGCCGCCGCCGCCTCGGCGTCCGCACCCGCGAGGGTCGCGTCCCGTACGGCGGCGAGCACGGCACCGGAGCGTACGACGCGGGCCAGGTCGGCGAAGGACAGGTCGGCCCAGACCGGTCCGGCCCGCCGGTAGCGGGCCGGCACCGGATCGTCCGGCGCGTACCAGCCCACGCCGAAGCCGTCGGCGTTGACCGTGCCGTACCGCTGCCGCCTCGGCGCCCACGACTGCCGCAGCAGGCTGTGCGGCGGCTCCACGAGCAGCCGCCCCAGCGGTTCCTCGGGCCCCACGAAGGCCAGGTGGCGGCACATCAGACGGCCTCCGAGCGGGCGGTGCGGAACCCGGAGAAGATCTGCCGCCGGACCGGGTAGTCCCAGTTGCGGAAGGTGCCCCGGCAGGCCACCGGGTCCACGGCGAACGAACCGCCGCGCAGCACCTTGTACTCGGGGCCGAAGAACACCTCCGAGTACTCCTTGTACGGGAACGCCGTGAAGCCCGGGTACGGCAGGAAGTCGCTCGCCGTCCACTCCCACACGTCGCCGATCAACTGCCGTACGCCGAGCGGGGACGCACCGGCCGGGTAGCTGCCGGCGGGGGCGGGCCGCAGGTGCCGCTGGCCCAAATTGGCGTGTTCGGGCGCCGGTTCGGCGTCGCCCCACGGGTAGCGCCGCGAGCGACCGGTCGCCGGGTCGTGCCGGGCCGCCTTCTCCCACTCCGCCTCGGTGGGCAGCCGGCGTCCGGCCCAGCGGGCGTAGGCGTCCGCCTCGTACCAGCACACGTGCAGCACGGGCTCCTCGCAAGGGACGACCTCGGTGACCCCGAAGCGGCGCCGCAGCCACTGGCCGCCCTCCCGGAACCAGAACTGCGGGGCGTTCAGGGAGTGCTGCCGGACGTGAGCCCAGCCCTCCGGCGTCCACCAGCGCTCCGTGTCGTAGCCGCCGTCCCCGATGAACGCCTGGTACGCCGCGTTCGTCACCGGGGTCGTGTCGATCCAGAACGGTGCCACGTCCACCGGGTGCGCGGGGCGTTCGTTGTCCAGTGCCCAGGGCTCGGTGGAGGTGCCCATGGTGAACGGGCCGCCGGGGACCAGGACTTCGGCCGGCCCGGTGAACGGTGGGGCCGGTTCCGGGTCGGGCGCGGTCAGGGCCTGCGGGCCCGTGCGGAGCTGATGGGTGATCAGCATGGTCTCGTCGTGCTGCTGTTCGTGCTGGGCGATCATCCCGAAGGCGAAGCCGGCCTCGGTCAGCCGGGTGCCGGTGAAGTCCGCGCCCTCCAGCAGGTCCAGGGCCCGGCCCCGCACCTCGGCCGCGTACCGGCGGGCCTCACCGGGCGGCAGCAGCGGCAGCGAGAGGCGTTCGGCCCGCGGATGCTCGAAGGCGTCGTACAGGCCGTCGATCTCGGGCCGCATCGCCTCCCGGCCGCCGACCGCCCGCAGCAGCCACAGCTCCTCCTGGTTGCCGATGTGCGCGAGGTCCCACACCAGCGGGGACATCAGCGGCGAGTGCTGTGCGGTGAGGTCGGGCTCCTCGACGCACGTGGTGAGCAGGGTGGTGCGGTCGCGGGCGGTGAGCAGCGAGGCGAGCGCCCGCTCGCGCAGGGTCTCGGTGGAGGGCGCATCGGACTCGGTGGCGGGCGTGTCGGTCTCGGGGGCGGTCATGTGCGGATGTCCTTCCTCCCGTGGGCGGCGGCGCCCCCGGTCGAGCGAGGCCCTGTGCGGTCCGGGTCCGGCGCGAGCGGGTCCACCCCGGGCGGTCCCGCCGCGCGCAGGTGGTCCAGCAGGTCGTCGGCCGGGCAGCGGCCCCGCCGGACGTAGCGGTCCGTGTAGGCGGCCACGGCGTCGGTCACCTCGGTGGTGGCGCCGAGCCGGGGCAGCGCCTCCAGCGCCGCCGCGAAGCAGGCGACGGCGGCCTCGTGCAGTTCGGGGTCGGCGAGCCCGTGCCGGGCCGCGTCGATCCACAGCGGGTTGTGAGGTGCGGGACGGTCCCCGGCGCGCTCGGCGAGCGGCTTCACCGTGCGGTGCGCGGTCTCGGCGGCCTCCGGGTCGTCGAACAGCGCCGCCGTCACCGCGAGCGGCACGATCCAGCCGTCGTCGCCCGGCTGCGCGTCGATCATGCGCAGCTCCAGGTGACCGCGCGGCCGGACCGGCGGGAACAGGGTGGTCAGGTGGTAGTCGAGGTCCGCCCGGGTGGGCGGCCGGGGTGCCCCGGAGCGGGTCCACTCCCGGAAGGTCAGCCCCTCGGGCACGTCCCACGGGCCGGCGTCACGGCGGACGCACATCACCGGCGCGTCCAGCGCGTGCCGGGCCCAGGCGGCCCGCGGCTGCGCGTGCGCGGGAGGAGCGCCGGCCCGTCCGGGGCCGATCTCCATCCACAGCAGCTGACGGGTGGACCGCCAGCCGGTCGGTTCCCGGCCGACCAGCGGGGAGTTGGCGAACGCGGCCACCAGGACGGGGCCCAGCTGGTGCGCCAGCCACCAGCGCCGCTCGTGGCCGAGCGGTCCGGGCTCCTCGTACCCGGCGTCCAGGCACACCTGGACGGAGGCCGAGGTGCACATCATGTGCCGGCCGGCGGTCCCGGTCCGGTCGAGGCAGGTCTCCATGGCGTCGTAGCGCGGTTCGCGCAGGAACCGGCGGGGTGTGTGCCAGGGATCGTGGCCGACGCCGACGAGTCCGAGGCCGTCCTCGGCGAGGACCGCGCGGACGGCGTCCAGGTCGGCGGAGACGGTGCCGACGCACTCCATCAGGCTGGCGGCGGGCGGCGAGCTGAGCTCCAGCTGGCCGCCGGGTTCGACGGTGAGGGCCGAACCCAGGCGTACGGTGCGCAGGGCGGCGTAGGCCGCTTCGAGTCGTTCGGGGGTCACCGGGAGCTGCGGCAGCCGCAGCTCGTGGACGAGCCATTCCACTTCCACCCCGAGGGTGCGGGGCGGACCTGTCTTGAAGCAGATGCCCCTGACCAGGGCCTCCACCTCGGCCTCGGTGACGGCGGTGCGGCGCCGCGTACGGCCGTCACCGTCGTTCAGTGAATCGGACATGTCGGGATCCTCCTGAGATTCCACCATGCCACCGGCCCGGCTTTCCGTGCGCCGGGCAGGCACTCGTTCCACCCAAGACCCTCGCGCGGATTCGCACAAGGGTGCCCATAGGGACGTTCCGAATCGGTCATCTCCGTTTCCGCGGGTGTTTCCCGCCGTCGGCCCCGCCGGGAAAACTCCGTTGCACCGCACGTCCAGGATCGCTCACGATGCGTTCATGAGCACGACGGGGGAGAACGCGCGGCCTGCGCTCACGGCGTCCACGGGGGTGGCGCCGTGAGCGCACGGCTGCGCGGGATCGCGAGCGAGACGGAACGGATCGTGGCGGCGGGGGCCTACCGCGCGCCGGACGGGAGCGAGGTGCCCCTCGCGGCGGCGGTCGAGGCCGCCCGCGCGGGCACGCGGATGTACGGTCCGGAACCGGTTGCGGTGGTCCCGCCCACCGAAGCGGAGCCGCTGTTCGAGGTCACGGGCGAGAGCAGCCTGGAGGCGGCCCGCCGGCTGGCCGCCGCGCCCGTCGCCGTCCTGAACTTCTCCTCCGCCCGCAACCCGGGCGGCGGCTACCTCAACGGCGCCCAGGCGCAGGAGGAGGCCCTGTGCCGCGCCTCCGCCCTGTACACGTGTCTCCTCGAGGCCCGCGGCTTCTACGACCACCACCGCACCCACCGCGATCCGTTCTACACCGACCGGGTCGTGCACTCCCCGGCCGTGCCCGTCTTCCGGGACGACCGGGGCGCCCTCCTTGCCCGGCCGTACCTCGCGGGCTTCCTCACCGCCGCCGCGCCCAACGCGGGCGTCGTCCGGCGTACGGCCCCGGAGCGCGCCGGCGAACTGCCGGGCGCCCTGGCCGTGCGGGCCGAGCGCGTCCTGGAGACCGCCGCCGCCCACGGCTACCGCCGGCTGGTGCTGGGCGCCTGGGGCTGCGGCGTCTTCCAGAACGACCCGGCCGATGTCGCGGACGCCTTCCACGCGCTGCTGGAACCGGGCGGCCGGTTCGGCCGGGCCTTCGAACACGTGGTGTTCGGCGTCCTGGACCGCACCCGGGGAGCGACGGTCCGGGCGGCCTTCGCGGGGGCGTTCGGCTCACTGGAGAGCCGGCGTCAGGTCCAGCCGTAGCGCTCGTGCAGCCGCTGCCGGACCAGGTTGAACCGCATGCGGTCCAGCGCGCACGCCTCGCGGCGCATACCCGCCTCGTGCAGCCGGAGGACGCGATCGACGTCCACCCAGGAGTCCCGGCCCGACCGGTCCCAGGGGCCGCTCCCGATCGCCACCCACTCGCGGTCGTCGTCGTGCCGCTTGCTGGACAGTTGCACGGCGAGGAGTGTGCCCGCAGTCTCCCGGGCGACGACCAGCACCGGCCGGTCCTTGCCCCGGCCGTCGTTCTCCTCGAACGGCACCCAGGTCCACACGATCTCCCCGGGATCGGGATCGCCGTCGTGCGCGGGCGAGTACTCGGTGCGCACCCGCCCGACCTGGCGCGGATCGGCCTCGCTGGTGGCATGGGGGCCGTAGCGGCCCGGGACGTCTTCATCGGTAAACGTGCTCACAGGCAGGCACCCTAGCTCTCCCGGCCCCGGGCGCAACGTCCGTCCCGACTCCAGGCGTTACGGCAGGTCGGCGCGGGATCTGATCTGCATGCCCGGGCGGCGGCGGTGCACGGTCAGGTAGGCGAGGCCGCGCTGGCCCGCGGTGATGCTGCGGGTCGAGCCGTGCGGCAGCCAGAGTACGGCGCCCTCCGCCAGGGCCCGGGGCTCGTCCTGGGTGCCGCTGCCGACGGCACCGTCCCCGGAGACGACGAGCAGCAGGACGTCCAGGTGGGGCTCGGTGTGGGTGTCGACGCGGGCGCCCGGCGTCAGCCGGACCACGTTGGCGTCGAGTTGGCGGCCCTCCTCGGCCAGCTTCCACAGCACCGCGCCCGGAGCCGGGGGACCGGCGGCGAGGGCGACGGCATCGCACAGGACGCGCGGTTCGGGCTGTTCGGGCTGTTGGGGATGCGCGGGCTGTTCGGGTGGTGCCCCGGTGCGGTGTGCCGGGTCCGTGCCGGTGGCGGGCGGCGGGGTCGCGCGGTCCCCTCGGTTCCTGTGCTCCACGGGGTCCACCCTACAATTACTCCAGACCGCGATCGTGAAAAATGCGTGCAGGTGAAAGGAGTGGTCCTCCATGGGCACGCGGGAGAGTCCGCGCCGGCGCGCAGTCCTGGACGTGCTGCGCGCCGCCCCCGCCCCGCTCGGCGTGAGCGAGACGGCCGAACGGATGGGCGTGCACCCCAACACCGTGCGCTTCCACCTGGACGCGCTGGTCACCGACGGGCTCGTCGAACGCCGGGTGGACGACCCCTCCGGCCCCGGCCGGCCGCGGACCGTGTACACCGCCCGGCCCGGCATGGACCGCGGCGGCACCCGCGGCTACCGGCTGCTCGCGCGCATGCTGCTGAGCCGCTGGGCCGGCGCCGACCCGGCCGAGGCGCACGCCGAGGCACTGGAGACGGGCCGCACCTGGGGCCGTTTCCTGGTGGACCCGCTGCCGCCCGGCCGCCCGCCCAAGGCCGAGCGCGCCACGGCCGGACTCCTCGCCCTGCTGGACGACCTGGGCTTCGCACCCGAGCCGGAAGGCGGCGAAGAGGCCGGCCGCACGACTCCGGAACGGATCCGGCTGCGCCACTGCCCCTTCCTCGAACTCGCCGAGGAGTACGGCCAGTTGGTCTGCCCAGTCCATCTCGGTCTGATGCAGGGCGCGTTGGCGGAGCTGCGCGCGCCGCTGACCGCCACCGCCCTCGAACCGTTCGCCGAACCCGACGTCTGCCTGGCCCATTTGGCCGGGGCGGCCGCCGACGACTGAAGCGCCAGGAGAGGTAGTTTTCCACCGATGAACACCGCATCGGCCGCCGCGAGCGCGGTCGTCTTCGTCTGGCTCGGAATGGTGCTGGCGATCTCCTTCCTGGAGGCGCCGCTCAAGTTCCGCGCGCCGGGCGTGACCATACCCGTGGGCCTGGGCATCGGCCGGCTGGTGTTCCGGGCGCTGAACGCCGTGGAGGCCGTGCTGGCCGCCGTCGTCATCGCCGCGGTCGCCGTGGGCGGCTCGGCCGCGTCCGGGGTGATCGCCCTGACGGCCGCCGCGGCCGTTCTGCTCCTCGGCCAGTTGGCCGTCGTCCGGCCGCGCCTGAACCGACGCTCCGACCGGGTCCTGGCCGGCGAGGAACTGCCGCGCTCCCGCAGCCACTTGTGGTATGTGGGGTTCGAGGCCGCCAAGGTCGCCGTCCTGATCGCCCTCGGCGTCAGCCTCCTCGCCGCGAGGTGACCTCTGCGGCGTGTCTCGTCCGCGAGGTGACCTCGGGGCGTCGCGCCCGCGGGCTGACCTCTGAGGCGTGTCGCGCGACACGCCCTGGCGCCGTCACGCGGCCTCGGCGTCCGCCGCCTGCACTTGGGGCGGCCACCGCTCGTGCCAGTTCAGCTCAGCCTCCAGCTGGGCGGCGAGCGAGACGAGCAACGGCTCGCTCGCGGCCGGACCGAGGAGCTGGGCGCCCACCGGGAGTCCGGGCGCGACGAAGCCCGCGGGGACGTTGACGCCGGGCCAGCCGAGGACGTTCCACGGCCAGGCATAGGGGCAGGCGGCGATCATCGCGCGGTCGGTGGCCAGCCCGCCGAGCCTGTACAGGGCGCCGATCCGGGGCGGGGGAGCGGCCGTCGTCGGCGCGAGGACCACGTCGTACGACCCGAAGAACCCGCCGATCCGCCGGTGCAGGACCGCCTCGGCGCGCCGGGCCGCCCGCAGCGGGGCCCCGCCGAGCAGCCGGCCCAGCCGGGCCGCGTCCCGGGTGCGCCGGTCGAGCAGTGCCGGGTCGGGCGCGTCGCGGACCCACTCGGCGATGCCCACGGTGGCCCGGGGCACGAAGGTCAGCCCGATCTGGCCGTACGGCGGGTCGGCCTCCTCCACGTCGTGCCCCAACGCGGCCAGCTTCTCGGCGAGTCGGACGACGAGGGCCCGCACCTGAGGGTGGAGGCGGGCCGGTACCGCGGTGAACGGCGGCTTCAGCGACAGGGCGATGCGCAGCCGCCCCGGGTCGCGGCCGACCGCGTCGAAAACGGTCAGGGCGGCCGGGCAGTGCGGGTCCCGGGCGTGGTTGCCGCTCGCCGCGTCGAGCAGCAGGGCGGCGTCGGCGACCGTGCGGGCCAGGGTGCCGTTGACGGTGATGCCCTGGAAGGACTCGCCGCGCGGCCAGGTCGAGATGCGGCCGCGCTGGGGCTTGATGCCGACCAGATGGGTCCAGGAGGCCGGGATCCGCACCGATCCGGCGCCGTCCGACCCCAGCGCGGCCGGTACCAGGCCCGCCGCGACGGCGGCGGCCGAACCGCCCGAGGAACCTCCGGGAGTGTGGCCGGTGTGCCACGGATTGCGGGTGTCCCCGAACGCGGCGCCCTCGGTGAACGGCCACTGCCCCAGCTCGCAGGTGTTGGTCTTGCCGATGATCACCGCTCCGGCGGCGCGCAGCCGTCGTACCGCCTCCCCGTCCTCGGCCGCGGCGGGGAAGTCGCCCCGGCAGCCGAACGCGGTCGGCTCGCCCGCCACGTCCATGTCGTCCTTCACCGCCACCGGAACGCCCAGCAGCGGCCGCCGCACGCCTGCCGCCAACTCCCGGTCAGCGGCGTCCGCTTCGGCCAGGGCGGCCTCGGCGCGCACCACGCGGAAGGCGTTCAGCGTCGGCTGGGTGGCCGCGATCCGGGCCAGGGACCGCTCCACCAGGGTGCGGGAGGTCACCTCGCCCTCGGCCAGCGCGCGAACGGACTCCGCGAGACCTGCGGCACGGTCGGGCGTCATGGCGGGGAACCTCCGGGGGAGCGTCCTGGCACGGTGTCTACCGAACGGTAACCTCTCGGGCGAGGGTGTGCGATAGGTTCCCGGCCATGACCGAACTCGCCGCTGTCGCCTGGCCACCCGCCCCGATCAGGACCGAGCGGCTCGTGCTCCGTGAGTCGGAGGCCCGCGACCGCGTGGCCTTCATCGACCTGCTCGCCTCGGCCGACGTGCACGTCTACCTCGGGGGCCCGCGACCGCGCGCCGAACTCGACCGCGAGGTACCGGAGATACCCGCGCGACGGCCCGGTCACTTCGTCATCGAGCTCGACGGAGCGATGATCGGCGTCGTCCACCTCACCCCGCACGACGAGGAGAGCGCGGGGCACAGTTCGGCCGGACCTCGGTCAGGCCGAACTCGGTTACCTGCTGATGCCAAGGGCGTGGGGCCGCGGGTACGGCGCCGAGGCGTGCGCGGCGGCCCTCGACTGGTTCGCCGCGGAACGTCCCGGCGCATGCGTGGTGTTGCGCACCCAGACCGCCAACGAGCGCTCGATGCGCCTGGCGGCCGGCCTGGGGTTCACCGAGGTGGAGCGGTTCCACGCCTACGACGCCGAGCAGTGGTTCGGCGTGTGGAGTCCGGCCGTACGGGTGGGGTGAGCCGGAAAGCCGGAACGCCCGGCCGGAAGAGTCCGGCCGGGCGTTCGGCGTTCGCGTGAAAAGACCGCAGTCGCGGGTGTCAGGCGGCCACGGCCTCGCCGACGTTGCCGTGCAGGCGGGCGACGACCTCGGTCAGCTGCGCGGCGACCTCGGCGTCGTCGGCCGGGTGGGTCTCGGCGAAGCGGGTCACGGAGCCCGGGATGGACAGCTTGATGTCCTCGATCACCTTGCCGCCGGCGATGCCCACGGCCTTGCGGGTGTCGTCCTGCGCCCACACGCCGCCGTACTGGCCGAAGGCGGTGCCGATGACGGCGACCGGCTTGCCGCCGAAGGCGCCGGCGCCGTAGGGGCGGGACAGCCAGTCGATGGCGTTCTTCAGGACGGCCGGGATGGTGCCGTTGTACTCGGGCGAGAAGAGCAGGAAGGCGTCGGCGGCACCGGCGGCCTCCCGCAGCGCGGCCGCGGCGGCCGGGACGCTGCCCTCGACGTCGATGTCCTCGTTGTAGAAGGGGAGCTCGGCGAGACCCTCGTAGAGCACGACGTCCGCGCCCTCCGGGGCGAGCTTGACGGCCGCCTCGGCGAGCTGGCGGTTGTGCGAACCGGCGCGGAGGCTGCCGACGAGCGCGAGGATGCGAACAGACATGGGAACTCCAAGGGGGGTGACAAGCGCTTCAACGATCCGGACCGAGGTCCGTTTAAGTTTGTATCAGGCTAACCGGACCGCGGTCCAGTTTTGTTCCCGATGCTTTACGCTGGCTTCATGTCCAGCGCCCCGCCCCCCTTCCCGAAGCCCCCGGAGTCCCTCGGTCCGCCGCACCTGCTGGAGGTCGGCCCGGCTCCGGACGAGCCCTGCCTGCGCGCCGACGCCGCGCGCAACCGGGCCCGGCTGCTGGAGGCCGCCGCCCGGCTGATCGCCGAGCACGGGGTGGAGGGGGTCACCATGGAGGCGGTGGCCGCCGCGGCGCAGGTCGGCAAGGGCACGGTGTTCCGCCGCTTCGGCGACCGCACCGGGCTGCTGACGGCCCTGCTGGACCACTCGGCGAAGCAGCTCCAGGCCGACTTCCTCGGCGGACCCGCGCCCCTGGGGCCCGGCGCGCCACCGCTGGAGCGGCTCCGGGCGTTCGGTGTGGCGGTGCTGTACCGCTCGGCCGAGCAGCTCGACCTGCAACTGGCCGCCCAGCCGCACCCGACCCGCCGGTTCTCCCACCCGGCCGCGCTCGCGCTGCGCACCCACGTCACGGTGCTGCTGCGCAAGCTGGTGCCGACCGCCGACTGCGACCTCCTCGCCCAGACCCTCATGGCCAGCCTCGACCCCGCCCTGATCCACCACCTGATCCGGCAGTGCGGGATGCCCATGGAGCGGCTGGAGACCGGCTGGATGGACCTGGTCGCCCGTGTCACCCGCACGGAACCGCCCCGCTGAGGGCCGGTCGGACGCCAAGCGCTCTCCGGCGCGCCGAAAGGGCCCGCGGCACGGCCGCGGGCCCCAGGGCAGGCCGTCGTCCCCCTCCCGGGTGCTACTGCGCCCCGTCCTGCCCCTGCTGCTCGGCGATGCTCTTACGGACCTCGTCCATGTCCAGCTTGCGGGCCTGTCCGATGACGTCGGTCAGCGCGGCCTCGGGGAGCGCGCCCGGCTGCGCGAACACGGCGACCTGGTCACGGACGATCATCAGCGTCGGGATCGACTGGATGCCGAAGGCCTGCGCCAGCTCCGGCTGCGCCTCCGTGTCCACCTTGCCGAACACCAGGTCCGGATTGCCCTCGGCAGCCTTCTCGTACACGGGTGCGAACTGACGGCACGGCCCGCACCACTCCGCCCAGAAGTCGATGAGAACGAACTCGTTCTCCGTGACCATCTGGTCGAAGTTCTCCTTGGTCAGCTCCACGGTGCTGCTGCTCATGGCCTTCCCTCTTCCTGGTGTCGGGGTGCTGCCGACGACGCCAACGCGGGCGGCCGGTCGCGTATTCCGGTGCGCGTACGCCCGTATTCCGCGCACGTACCCATGTGGCCACCGGGCACACCACCCAGCAGACTGACCCCATGACGGAAACGGAAGCCATCGCGTACGACGTCGTGGTGCTCGGCGCCGGACCCGTGGGGGAGAACGTCGCCGACCGCATCCGCGCGGGCGGCCTGACCACCGCGGTCGTGGAGAGCGAACTCGTCGGCGGCGAGTGCTCGTACTGGGCGTGCATGCCCAGCAAGGCGCTGCTCAGACCGGTCATCGCCCGGGCCGACGCCCGCCGCCTGCCTGGCCTGAGCGGGGCCGTCCAGGGGCCCCTCGACACCGACGCCGTCCTCAGCCGGCGCGACACCTACACCTCGCACTGGCAGGACGACGGCCAGGTCGGCTGGCTCGACGGCATCGGCGCCGACCTGTACCGGGGCCACGGCCGGCTCGCCGGCCCCCGCACGGTCACCGTCACCGGACCCGACGGCACCGTCACCACCCTCACCGCCCGGCACGCCGTCGCCGTCTGCACCGGCACCCGCGCCCAGCTGCCCGACCTGCCCGGACTCGACGGTGTGGGGCCCTGGACCAGCAGGGAGGCCACCAGCGCCAAGGCCGCCCCGGGCCGGCTGATCGTCGTCGGCGGCGGTGTCGTCGCCACCGAGATGGCCACCGCCTGGCAGGCCCTCGGCTCCCGCGTCACCCTCCTCGTCCGCGGCAAGGGCCTGCTCAACCGCATGGAACCCTTCGCCGGTGAACTCATCGCCAAGGCGCTCACCGAGGCCGGCGTCGACCTGCGCACCGGCACCTCCGTCGCGTCCGCGACCCGCGAGAACGGGACCGTCGTCGCCGTCACGGGCACCGGCGACTGCATCGAGGCCGACGAGATCCTCTTCGCCACCGGCCGCGCCCCACAGACGGACGACATCGGGCTCGACACCGTCGGCCTCGAACCCGGCTCCTGGCTCGACGCCGACGACACCCTCCGCGTCACCGGCACCGACTGGCTGTACGCGGTCGGCGACGTCAACCACCGGGCGCTCCTCACCCACCAGGGCAAGTACCAGGCCCGTATCGCCGGCTCCGCCATCGCCGCACGCGCCGCCGGCGACCCCGTGACCGCAGAGCCCTGGGGCGCCCACTCGGCCACCGCCGACCACGACGCCGTACCCCAGGTCGTCTTCACCGACCCCGAGGCCGGTGCCGTCGGCCTGTCCCTCGCCGAGGCCGAACAGGCCGGGCACCGCGTGCGCGCGGTCGACGTCGAGTTCTCCTCGGTCGCCGGGGCGGGTCTGTACGGCGAGGACTACCGGGGCCGCGCCCGCATGGTCGTCGACGTCGAGCAGGAGATCCTGCGAGGCGTCACCTTCGTCGGCCCAGGCGTCGGAGAACTCGTCCACTCGGCCACCGTCGCGGTCGCCGGCCGGGTCCCGATCGGCCGCCTGTGGCACGCGGTGCCCTCGTACCCGACGCTCAGCGAGGTGTGGCTGCGCCTGCTGGAGGCGTACCGGGACAGCTGAGCCTGCTGTACGGCGTCTCCGCAGCCGCTACGGCAGCCCGAAGCCCAGCGCCTCGGCTGCCGCCACCGGGGCCGGAGCGTTCCAGCGGGCCAGCACCGCCTCGTTCGTCGACAGCGAGCGCGGCTCGGCCCGGTCCAGGTAGAGCGTGCCGTCCAGGTGGTCCGTCTCGTGCTGCACGATCCGGGCGGGCCAGCCGGTGAAGGCCTCGTCCACCTCGCGGCCCAGCTCGTCCTGGCCCCGCAGCCGCACCTCGACGGGCCGGGCCACCACCGCCTGCCAGCCCGGCACGCTCAGACAGCCCTCGAAGAACGCGGCACGAGCGGTGCCGACGGGCTCGTACGACGGATTGACCAGCACCCGGAACGGCTGCGGCACCCGGCCCCGGACCCGCGCGACCTCCTCGGACACCGGCGCCGGATCCTCGATGACCGCGATCCGCAGCGGCACGCCCACCTGCACGGCGGCGAGGCCCACGCCGGGCGCCGCGCGCATCGTGCCGTGCAGGGACTCGACGAACCGGGCCAGCAGAGCGTCGCCGAGCTGCCCGTCGTACGGCTCCGTGCCCCGCCGCAGGACGGGATGGCCCGCCGCGACGATGGGCAGGGGCCCGCCCGCGGCGAGGAGCTCCTCGACCCGTTCGGCGAGAGGTGCGCGGTCGTCACTGGGTGTCGCCATCACGCCAGCATGCCACGTTGGGCGCTCGCCACCCGGGGTACTTGCGACAGCATGACGCAAGCGCAGTTCGCCGTCGGCGACCACGTCCGGTGGAACTCGGAGGCCGGACCCGTCGAAGGCGTGATCATCAAGAAGCACACCCGCGACGTCGAGTACAAGGGGCACATGCGCCGCTGCTCCAAGGACGACCCGCAGTACGAGATCAAGAGCGACCGGACCGACCACGTCGCCCTCCACAAGGGGGGCGCGCTGACGAAGCTGTAGCGGACGGACCCGCGGTGGGTGAGGCGGTGGAACGGTGAACCGCGTCTGTACGGTCGGGCACTCGACCCGCGACTTCGACGAGCTCCTGGCGATGCTGCGCGCCCACGACGTCACCTGCCTGGCCGACGTCCGCTCCTTCCCGTCGTCGAGGAAGTACCCGCAGTGGAACCAGGCGGCGATCACCGAGGCCCTGCCGTCCGACATCTCCTACCGCTGGATCCGCCGGCTGGGCGGCCGGCGGCACACCCCCAAGGGCGTGCCCAGCGTCAACGGCGCCTGGCGGGTCAAGGCCTTCCGGGACTACGCCGACTACATGGCCGGTGAGGAGTTCGCGCACGGTCTCGCCGAACTGCTCGACCTGGCCGGGCACGAACGGCCGGCCATCATGTGCAGCGAGGCGGTGCCCTGGCGCTGTCACCGCCGGCTCGTCACCGACGCGCTGCTCGTCGCCGGCGTGGAGGTGCTGCACATCCTCTCGCCCACGTCGTCGAAACCGGCCGCCCTCAACGAACACGCCCGCGTCCGGGACGGCCACCTGATCTACCCGCCGCCCCCGGACGAATGAGCCGCTCGGCTGCCGCGCCGCCGGGGCCGGTCGCGCAGTTCCCCGCGCCCCTTCGGGGCGCGCAACCCTCGGGCCACCGCGTCCCCCGCGCCCCTGCGGACCGTTGCGGTGCAGCCGTGCGCGATCACACAGCGCGGACTCGGCCGGTGGGGCGATCACGGACCGCGGCACGGTCACGGAGGCCGGTCCCGCGTCATCGCGCGCTGCGCACATACACGCGGTCACCGTCGGTCCGCACGTCCCAGCGTGGCTCGTCGACTGTCGCCGGGCCCCGTACGGCGGCGCCGTCCGCGAGCCGGAAGACGCTGCCGTGCCAGGGGCAGCGGACGCAGCCGTCGTCGAGGACCGCCCCTTCGTCGAGCGGCCCCCCGGCGTGGGTGCAGGTCGCCGAGAGCGCGTACAGCTCCCCGGCGTGCCGTACCAGCATCACCGGCACGCCGCCGGCCGTGACCCGCAGGGGTACGCCGTCGGTCAGTGCGGACAGCGCCGCGACCTCGGTCCAGTCGGTGACGGTCTCCTGGAACGCGGTGTGGTCGACGCCGACGCCCCGGACGTACGACAGGTGACCGCCCAGGTAGGCGGCGCACACGGTGAGGCCGAGACCGGCGCAGCCGAGCGCCGCCCCGGCCCGGTGCCGTCCTCGCCGTCGGGCCGCCCAGGACGCGGCCTGCAACGTGGTCGCCACGACATTGCCCAAGGCGTGCACGAGGCCGACCCGTCTCGTCCCGCCGTAGGTGTCGGACCAGTCGGCCGCCCCCGCCACGGCGGCCGGCACGGTGGCGACCAGCCCCAGGCCCACCAGGCGGCGCGCCGACGCCGCCCCGGATCCGCCCGCCGTCAGGTCCAGGGCCGAGGCCATCACCCAGGCCCCGATGGGCAGGTCCGTCAGCACGGGGTGCAGCGGATGACTCAGCCAGGTCCCCGACAGCGCGTTCTTGACCGCGTCGCGGCTCGTGGCCCGGGCCACCCAGCCGGCGGCCGTGTCGCAGAGACCGTCGAGTGCATTGAGATTCTCGACGCCTTCGATGATGTCCTCGATCGCCTTCGGCATGCCGGTGGCTCCTCGTTCGCTCGCACCCGTGCCCACCCTCGCACCGAGCTGCCCCCGGGGCCGCGCCCGCGCGTCCATACGGCTGACACCTCCGCGCCCCGGTGGCATCGCTCCGGAACGGCGCGGCGAGGCCCGACCGGACCGGACGTCAGCCGCCCAGCATCCTGCGCACGGCGTCGCGCGTGCGGTCGGCCACCGCGGCGAACGGCCCCAGTGCGAGGTTCCTGGCGCGGGACTCCATGCCGGGGTGCGGGCGGGTGGGGGCGACGATCTCGGCGGTGCGCAGGAGTTTCGCCAGGGTCTGCAGCGCCCCGTCGTCGGAGGCCGCCCGCAGCGCGGGGAACTCCTGCTCCTCCTCGGCCCGGGCGTGCGCCTCCACGGCGTCGCGCAGGGCGACGAACCGGGGCCTGAACTCGGCGGCGTCCGGGTCGGTGTCCTCCAGAGCCGCCAACAGCCGTTTGGCCTCCGCCTCCTGCTCCAGCAGACCGGCGACCAGCTCGTCGCCGTCCTCCAGGACACGCCGGACGTGCGGGTGGACGACCTCCTCCTCGGCCGTCTCGTGCACCGGCAGGAGGTGGACCAGCGAGTGGAGCGCCTTGCGCCGCTCCTTGCCGTCGACGGCGAGCACCCGCTCCATCCGGCGCCGGATCTCCTCGTGCTGCTGCTCCAGCAGGATCACGACGTCGTTGCTGTCCGGGTCCTGGCCCACCGTTGTGTGAATCGACATGCCCGATCGCCTTCTTCAGGGTGGCCGTGCCTCACGCCGGTCCCGCCGGGCCGGTTGAGTACCCCCGTCCGCCCCGCCGACACGCGCCGCGCTGACCCCGGCGTCCACGGCCCGAGGACATCCGGCGTCAACAGCCCGGTGGCACCTGCGTCAACGGCCCAGGGACACCGACGCCGCGGCCACCGCCACGAGGCAGGCGCCCACCGCCAGCGTGCCCGCCAGGCAGCGGGCGCGGAGCGTCCGGTAGCGCTCCTCGTACTCGCCGCGCAGTGACCGGCAGCGGGCCGCGATCCGTTCCAGGTCCTGCTGGGCACGCCGGAGGCTGTCGGCGACGTACGCCTGCTCGACCTCGGTGCGCTGTGCCGTCGTCAGCCAGTCCAGGGGCGTCACGAACTCCCGCGCCCGCTGCTCGGCCACCGCGACCGTGGCCTGCCACAGCAGGTAGCCCTCCACCTCGTTGCCGAGACGGACTCCCTCGGCTCGCTGCCTCGACACATCGCTCCTCACCGCTGTCGGACCCTCATGCGCGGGTGCCGTGGGCCTCCGCCTCGGCCAGCGCGATCTGCGGGTGGTGCAGGTCGAATGCGGGACCCTCGCTCCGGATCCGCGGCAGCGTCACGAAGTTGTGCCGCGGCGGCGGGCAGGAGGTCGCCCACTCCAGCGAACGGCCGTAGCCCCACGGGTCGTCCACGCCGACCGGCTTGCCGTACTTGGCGGTCTTCCAGATGTTGTAGAAGAACGGCAGCATCGACATGCCCAGCAGGAACGAGCTGATCGACGAGATCGTGTTGAGCGTGGTGAATCCGTCGCCGGCGAGATAGTCGGCGTACCGGCGTGGCATCCCCTCGACTCCCAGCCAGTGCTGGATGAGGAACGTGCCGTGGAAGCCGCAGAACAGCATCCAGAACGTCATCTTGCCGAGGCGCTCGTCGAGCATCTTGCCGGTGAACTTGGGCCACCAGAAGTGGAAGCCGGCGAACATCGCGAAGACGACGGTGCCGAAGACGACGTAGTGGAAGTGCGCCACCACGAAGTACGAGTCGGAGACGTGGAAGTCCAGCGGCGGTTCCGCCAGGATGATGCCGGTCAGCCCGCCGAAGAGGAAGGTGACGAGAAAGCCCGCCGCCCACAGCATCGGTGTCTCGAAGGACAGTGAGCCCTTCCACATCGTGCCGATCCAGTTGAAGAACTTCACCCCGGTCGGGACCGCGATGAGGAACGTCATGAAGGAGAAGAACGGCAGCAGCACACCGCCGGTGACGTACATGTGGTGCGCCCACACCGCCAGGGACAGACCGGCGATCGAGATCGTCGCCGCGACCAGGCCCATGTAGCCGAAGATCGGTTTACGGCTGAAGACCGGGATGACCTCGGTGATGATGCCGAAGAACGGCAGCGCGATGATGTACACCTCGGGATGGCCGAAGAACCAGAAGAGGTGCTGCCAGAGCAGCGCCCCGCCGTTGGAGGCGTCGAAGACGTGGGCGCCGAACTTGCGGTCCGCCTCCAGGGCGAACAGCGAAGCGGCCAGGACCGGGAAGGCGAACAGGACCAGTACGGCGGTCAGCAGCACGTTCCACACGAAGATCGGCATCCGGAACATGGTCATGCCCGGGGCGCGCATGCAGATGATCGTCGTGATGAAGTTGACCGAGCCGAGGATCGTGCCGAAGCCGGAGAAGGCCAGGCCCACGATCCACAGATCGGCGCCGAGTCCCGGGCTGTGCACGGCGTTCGTCAGCGGGGAGTAGGCGAACCAGCCGAAGTCGGCCGCGCCGTCCGGGGTGAGGAAGCCGCCGACCGCGATGAGCGAGCCGAACAGGTAGAGCCAGTAGGCGAACATGTTCAGCCGCGGGAACGCCACGTCCGGCGCGCCGATCTGAAGCGGCATGATCCAGTTGGTGAAGCCGGCGAACAGCGGGGTGGCGAACATCAGCAGCATCACGGTGCCGTGCATCGTGAACGCCTGGTTGAACTGCTCGCTCGACATGATCTGCAGACCCGGACGGGCCAGCTCGGCGCGCATCAGCAGCGCCATCACGCCACCGATGATGAAGAACGCGAACGACGTCGTCAGATACATCGTGCCGATCGTCTTGTGGTCGGTGGTCGTCATCCACTTGACCACGACGCTGCCGGGCTGCCTGCGCCGGACCGGCACCTCACTGTCGTAGGTGGGCTCGGCCGAGGGCTCAGGGCTGTTGAGAATAGTCACAGGTCGCGTTTCTCCGATGCTCGCGGTTCGCCCGCGCCATGGCGTCAGTCGTGCGCCATACTCGCGGCTCGCGGCCCGGAGGGAAGCCGTGAGCGGCCGACACACCGCCGAACGGGCGGTTCTCACACACGAGTGGAGCAATCGGCCCGGCCCGGCCGGCGGTGCGCGCGGCCAACGGCACATCGCCACCTACCTCCAGCGCTCCCGGCTGCCGGACGCGCTGTCCGACGGTCTGATGGAGCGGCGCGGTGAGGATCTGTCCGCCGGTCTGGAGCGGCTCAGCCGTGCGGCGGTACGGCTGCGCGGGCGCACCCCGGAGACGCTGCTCGACGAGCTGGTGGAGCAGGTGGCCCCGGCCCCGGCCCCGGGCGACGACATCGCCGTACTGGCGCTGTGTCACGCACCGGAGTGAGCGCGGCGGCAAGCACGGCGGCCGAGGCCCGATCGACCGGTCGTCCGGCCGCCACGCGGCCGGGGCCTCGCGCCCGTTTCGCGCGCATGGCCGGTTGCAGGCCGGGTGGGGGCGGCTGAGACTGAGCTGGCCGCCCGGGCCCGGCCGGCGGCGGGTGCCGCGCCGCGCGCCGGTGGGCGGTCCGACCCGTCGTCCTCCGACTCCTGCCGCGACGGCGCCTGACCGGCCGTCAGCCGGCCCGAGTCCGACCGCACCACCACGCAGGAGGAGGCGACGCACGTGACCCAGGACCGCGCCGGTGAGGCGGCGGAACGGCTGATGCGCTCGGCGCAGTACTTCTTCCCGGGCGAGCAGTCACCCGACCGGCGGATCCTGTACCGCGAGGGCGGCCGCGCGGCCGAGGAGTTCTACCGCGAACGCTGGCGGCACGACCGCGAGGTCCGCTCCACGCACGGCGTCAACTGCACCGGTTCCTGCTCGTGGAAGGTGTACGTCAAGGACGGCATCATCACCTGGGAGACCCAGGCCACCGACTACCCTTCCGTCGGCCCCGACTCCCCGGAGTACGAGCCCCGCGGCTGCCCCCGCGGCGCCTCCTTCTCCTGGTACACGTACTCGCCCACCCGGATCCGCTACCCCTACGTCCGCGGCCCCCTGCTCCAGCTGTGGCGGCGGGCGAAGGCCGAGCACCCCGACCCGGTGGAGGCCTGGGCGTGGCTGACCGCAGACCCCGAGCGCACGTCCGCGTACAAACGGGCCCGCGGCAAGGGCGGCTTCGTGCGCGGCACCTGGGCGGAGGTGACCGAACTGATCGCGGCCGCGCAGGTGGACACCGTCAAACGGTACGGCCCGGACCGGATCGTCGGGTTCTCCCCGATCCCGGCGATGTCCATGGCGTCGTACGCCGCCGGCACCCGGTTCCTGTCGATGATCGGCGGCACCATCTCCTCCTTCTACGACTGGTACGCCGACCTGCCGATGGCCTCCCCGCAGGTCTTCGGCGACCAGACCGACGTACCGGAGTCCGGCGACTGGTGGAACGCCGGCTATCTGATCGTGTGGGGCACCAACCTGCCCGTCACCCGCACCCCGGACGCCCACTTCATGACCGAGGCCCGCTACAAGGGGCAGAAGGTCGTGGTGGTCTCGCCGGACTACGGCGACCACACCAAGTTCGCCGACGACTGGCTAGCCGCCGCGCCCGGCACCGACGGGGCGCTGGCCATGGCGATGGGCCATGTCATCCTCAGCGAGTTCTACCGCGACCGGCAGGTGCCGTACTTCACCGAGTACGCCAAGACCTACACCGACCTGCCGTTCCTGGTACGGCTGCGCGAGCGGACGGGGGAGAAGGGGACGGCGTACGTCCCGGACAAGTTCCTCACGGCCGCCGACCTGCCGGACCTGCCCGGCCTGTCCGACCCGCCCGGCCGCGATGACGAGGCGGCCGAGTTCAAGACCGTGCTGCTGGACGCGCACACCGGCGAACCGGTCGTCCCGAACGGCTCGCTGGGCTTCCGCTGGCCCGGTGAGACGGACTCCCCGGACCCGCGCTGGAACCTCCGCCTGGACGGCGTCGACCCGCTGCTGTCCCTGCACGGCCGCCCCGGCGCCGAGCCGCTGCCCGTGGACCTGCCGCGCTTCGACGCGGGCCCCGGCGAGTCCGGCGGCACGGTCCGGCGCGGTGTGCCGGCCGCGCGGATCGGGGGCCACCTGGTGACCACGGTCTTCGACCTGGTCCTCGCCCAGTACGGCGTCGGCCGCGAGGGACTGCCGGGCGAGTGGCCCATCGGGTACGACGACGTGGCCACGCCCTGCACCCCGGCCTGGCAGGAGACCCTGACCGGGGTGCCGGCCAAGGCCGCGGCCCGGGTCGCGCGGGAGTTCGCCCGCAACGCCGAGCGCACGCGGGGCCGCTCGATGATCGCGATGGGGGCCGGCACCAACCACTGGTTCCACTCCGACCAGATCTACCGGGCCTTCCTGTCGCTGGTGATGCTCACCGGCAGCCAGGGCGTCAACGGCGGCGGCTGGGCGCACTACGTGGGCCAGGAGAAGGTGCGGCCGCTGACCGGCTGGTTCCACCTCGCCTTCGGCCTGGACTGGCAGCGGCCCACCCGGCACATGGTCGGCACCCCGCTGTTCTGGCTCGCCACCGACCAGTGGCGCTACGAGGCGTTCCCCGCCGATGTCCTGACGAGCCCCCTCGGCCAGGGCACCCTCGCCGGCCGCACCCTGCCGGACTGCAACGCGCTCGCCGCCCGCCTCGGCTGGATGCCCTCCCACCCGGCGTTCGACCGCAACCCGCTCGACCTGTGCGACGAGGCCGAGCGGGCCGGCAAGGACGTCCAGGAGCACATCGTCGAGGAACTGAGGGCGGGCAGGCTGCGGTTCGCCGCCGAGGACCCCGACGACCCGGCCAACTTCCCCCGCGTCCTGCTCATCTGGCGCGCGAACCTGTTCGCGTCGTCGATGAAGGGCCATGAGTACATGCTGCGGCACCTCCTCGGCACCGACGACGCCGTCACCGCCGAGGAGACACCGCCGCACCTGCGCCCGAAGGACGTCACCTGGCGCGAGCGGGCGCCCGTCGGCAAACTCGACCTGTCGGTGGCCGTCGACTTCCGGATGACCAGCACCTGCCTGTTCTCCGACATCGTGCTGCCCGCCGCGACCTGGTACGAGAAGCACGACCTGTCCTCCACCGACATGCACCCCTTCGTGCACGCCTTCAACCCGGCCATCGCGCCGCCCTGGCAGACCCGCAGCGACTTCGACGCCTTCCACACCATCGCCGCCGAGTTCTCCCGGCTCGCCGCAGTCCACCTCGGCACCCGCCGGGACGTGATCGCCGCGCCGCTCGCCCACGACACCCCGGACGAACTGGCCCAGCCGCACGGCCGGGTGCGGGACTGGAAGGCGGGGGAGTGCGCGCCGGTGCCCGGCCGCACCATGCCCAAACTGATCGTGGTGGAACGCGACTACGCGGCCGTCGCCGAGAAGATGGCCGCCGTCGGACCCCTGCTCGACACGCTCGGCACCACCACCAAGGGCCTCACCTGGAAACCCGGCGAGGAGATCGCCTACCTGCGCTCCCGCAACGGCACCGTGCGCGGCGGCGCCGGCGACGGACGGCCCTCCATCGCCCGGGACGTCCAGTTCTGCGAGGCGATCCTCGCGCTGTCCGGCACCACCAACGGACGGCTCGCGGTCGAGTCGCTGCGCGCACTGGAACGCCGTACCGGAGTCGAACTGGCCGACCTCGCCGAGGAACGCTCCGGCGACCGGATCACCTTCGAGGACACCCGCACCCAGCCGCGCGCCGTGATCACCTCCGCGGAATGGTCCGGCACCGAGTCCGGGGGCCGGCGCTACTCGCCGTTCACCGTCAACGTCGAACGCCTCAAACCCTGGCACACCCTCACCGGCCGCCAGCACTTCTTCCTCGACCACGACTGGATGGCCGAGTTCGGCGAGCAACTCCCCGTATATCGGCCGCCGTTGAATGTGCTCGGCCACTTCGGCGACCCGAGCCGCTCGCCCGACGGCCGCCCCGAACTCGTGGTCCGCTACCTGACCCCGCACTCGAAGTGGTCCATCCACTCCGAGTACCAGGAGAACCTGCACATGCTCACCCTGTTCCGCGGCGGGCCGGTGATCTGGATGAGCCCGCTGGACGCGGAACGCATCGGCGTCGCGGACAACGACTGGATCGAGGCGTACAACCGCAACGGCGTCGTCGCCTGCCGGGCCGTCGTCACCCACCGCATGCCCGAGGGCACCGTGTTCATGTACCACACCATGGACCGGCATCTGAACGTGCCGCGCACCGAGACCTCCGGACTGCACGGCGGCGGCGACAACTCCCTCACCCGCCTGCTGGTGAAACCCACCCATCTCATCGGCGGCTACGCCCAGTTCTCGTACGGCTTCAACTACATCGGCCCCACCGGCAACCAGCGCGACGAGGTCACCGTCATCCGGCGGCGCGGACAGGAGGTGCAGTTCTGATGCGCGTCATGAGTCAGATCGCCATGGTGATGAACCTCGACAAGTGCATCGGCTGCCACACCTGCTCGGTGACCTGCAAACAGACCTGGACCAACCGCTCCGGCTCGGAGTACGTCTGGTTCAACAACGTGGAGACGAAGCCCGGTTCGGGCTATCCCCGCCGCTACGAGGACCAGGAGCAGTGGAAGGGCGGCTGGAAACTCGACCGGCACGGCAAGCTGAGGCTGAAGGCCGGCGGGCGGCTGCGCAAGCTCCTCACCCTCTTCTACAACCCCGACCTGCCCTCCCTCGACGACTTCTACGAGCCGTGGACGTACGACTACCAGAGCCTGACCACGGCCCCGCTGTCGGACGCCTTCCCCAGCGCCCGCCCCAAGTCGCAGCTCACCGGCCGGGACATGCGGCCCGTACGCGGCCCCAACTGGGACGACGACCTCGCCGGCTCCGGCACCCACGCCGCCGCCGACCCCAACCTGGAGGGCATGGCGGAGCAGGTGCGCATGGAGTTCGAGCAGGCGTTCATGTTCTACCTGCCGCGGATCTGCGAGCACTGCCTCAACCCGTCCTGCGTCGCCTCCTGTCCGTCCGGCGCCATGTACAAGCGGGCGGAGGACGGCATCGTCCTGGTCGACCAGGACCGCTGCCGGGGCTGGCGGATGTGCGTGAGCGGCTGCCCGTACAAGAAGGTGTACTTCAACCACCGCACCGGCAAGGCCGAGAAGTGCACCTTCTGCTACCCGCGCATCGAGGCGGGGCAGCCCACCGTCTGTTCCGAGACCTGCGTCGGCCGGCTCCGCCACCTCGGCGTGATGCTCTACGACGCCGACGCCGTCCTCCAGGCCGCGTCCGTCACCGACGAGAAGGACCTGTACGAGGCCCAGCTGTCGGTGTTCCTCGACCCCCACGACCCCGAGGTGCAGGCGGCCGCCGCCCGCGACGGCATCGCCCACGACTGGATCGAGGCCGCGAAGCGCTCCCCGGTGAACGCCCTCATCACGAAGCACAGGGTGGCGCTGCCGCTCCACCCGGAGTACCGCACCATGCCGATGGTCTGGTACGTGCCCCCGCTCTCCCCGGTCGCCGACGCCGTGCACGCCACCGGCTACCACGACGACGACCCCGACCGGATCTTCGCCGCCATCGACTCGCTGCGCATCCCCATGGAGTACCTGGCGAACCTGTTCACCGCCGGCGACACCACCGTCGTCGAGGGCGTGCTGCGCCGGCTCACCGCGATGCGCGCCCACATGCGCGCCCAGCAGCTCGGCGACCCCGTCGACCACGACCTGCTGGCCTCCGTCGGCACCGACGCCGAGGGGATCGAGGACCTGTACCGGCTGCTCGCCATCGCCAAGTACGACGACCGCTACGTCATCCCACGCGTCCACGCGGAGGGCACCGGCGCCCTGATGGCGCAGCACTGCTCGCTGGACTACCCGGGCGGCGGCGCCGACTACGCCGACCACGACCAGGACCAGCTCGGCACCGCACCCCCCACGCTGCCCGGCCTCTCCGCGCCGCACGGCGGCAGCCACTTCCGCGACGACGAGGGTCAGGTCCGCTTCAACCTGCTCGGCTGGGACGGCAGCGGCCGGGCGCCCGGCCTGTTCGGCGAGGAGGGCGCGAAGTGATCCGCCGCCGCATCCGCCCCGCGCGCCACGCGCCCGGCGACAGCCCGCTGCTGCACCGCATCGCGTCGATCCTGCTGCGCTACCCGGACGAGACGGTGCTCGGCCGGCTCGACGAGGTGACCGCCGCGCTCCCTGCCCTCGCCGACGCTGCCGACCGGGACCGGCTGGCCCACGTCACCGGCGCACTCCGCGCGCTGACCCCGACGGCGGCGGCCCAGGGTTACGTGGAGACCTTCGACCACACCCGGCGCCGCAGCCTGCACCTCACCTACTACCGGCACGGCGACACCCGGGCCCGCGGCATGGCCCTGCTCGCCCTCAAGCACGTCTACCGCCAGGCCGGCCACGAGCCGCCCGGCGCCGAACTGCCCGACTTCCTGCCACTGGTGCTGGAGTTCGCCTCGCTCGCCCCCGAACCCGGCCGCCGGGTCCTGCTGCAGTGCCAGTCCGGCCTGGAACTGCTGCGCGGAGCCCTGCGCGACCGCGACGACCTCTACGCCCCGGTCCTCGACGCGGTCTGCGGCCGGCTGCCCGCACCGCGCGGACGCGACCGGGACACCCTGCGCCGGCTCGCCACCGAGGGGCCGCCCCGCGAGGAGGTGGGCCTGGAGCCCTTCGCCCCGCCCGAGTACATGGGCGCGGCCCCCACCGAGCGTCCGGGGGCACCCTCCGCGTCCACCTCACCCCTCCTGCCGACGAACGGAGACGGCGTCCGATGAGTTCCTGGGACCTGTGGTGGTGGGTCATCCTGCCCTACCTCGCCCTCGCCACGTTCGTCGTCGGCCACGTCTGGCGGTGGCGCTACGACCAGTTCGGCTGGACCAGCCGCTCGACCCAGCTCCAGGAGGGGCGGCTGCTGAAGTGGGGCGGCCCGCTGTTCCACTACGGCACCTTCGCCGCCATCGCCGGGCACGTGCTCGGCATCCTGGTCCCCGAGTCCTTCACCCGCTGGCTGGGCATCCCCGAGGACACCTACCGCTGGTTCTCCTCGATCGGCGGCACCGTCGCCGCGCTCGGCGTGATCCTCGGCGTCGCCGTCCTCGCCTTCCGCCGCACCACCGTGCCCCGGGTGCGCGCCACCACCAGCCCCGTCGACTGGCTCGCGCTGATCCTGCTCGCGATCGTCATCGTGCTCGGCATCATCCCGACGATGGGCATCAACCTGTTCGGCGCGGGCTACGACTACCGGCAGAGCGTCGCCCTGTGGTTCCGGGGGCTGTTCGCCGGCAACCCCGACGTGCACGCCATCTCGCACGCCCCGCTGATCTACCAGGTCCACGCCACCGCCGCCTGGGCGATCCTCGCCGTGTGGCCGTTCACCCGGCTCGTGCACGCCTGGAGCGTCCCGGTGTGGTACCTGTGGCGGCCCTTCGTCCTCTACCGCACCCGCGTCCCCGCCCACCCCACCGAGCCCGGCACCAGCGGCCGCCGCTGGCGGCGCATCGGCGTGCGCTACTGAGCCGCGCTGCGTGGTGGCCGTGAGCCGTACCGCCGGGCCGCCACGGCCTCCTGGCGGGCGATCAGGATGGAGCCGCACCATTCCATGCCGAGCCAGAGGAAGGTGAGGGCGCCCGCCACGGCCGCCGACGTCGCCGGGCCGAGCCGGCGCTGGGGGCGCTGATCACCTACTGGGCGGGGCAGGTCGTCGCCCACCGGTTGCAGGCCACCCGGGTCCGCCTGCTGGACCTCTTCGCGCCGTACGGCAGCGGTCACGCGGCATGACGGCGCCCGGCGCTACCCGCCGGGCTCAGCCGTTGCCGGTCCGGTCGACCACGGCGGTCTTGGAGTACCCGTGCTGCCAGGCGGCCTTCGCCCCGGAGTCGCCGATCCGGTACACGTCCACGACCGCGCCCGCGGCCACCCCGACGCAGAGCACCGTCGTCACGACGCGGAGCGGCAGCGAACGCCGCGACGGCACGGAGGCTGTCCCCACACCGGCGGTCCCGGTGCCGATGGCCGGCCGGCGGGTCGTCCACCAGAGCACCGCCGCCAGCACGAACAGGCCCCCCGCCCACGGGAGGAGCCCGTCGCCCAGCTCGGCGTGCCTGCGGACCAGGGCGTCGCTGCCGACGTGCGCCTCCAGCCACTCCCCGGCATGCGTGGCGAGGGGAACGCTCGCCAGCGTCACCAGGGCCAGCAGCGGCAGCACGATCCCCATGCGGCGGGCCGCGCCCGGCCATATCGCGCCGGCCACGAGCGCCAGCGCGGTCAGCGGCACGAGGACGACCACGAAGTGCACGAACAGGACATGGGCCGGCAGACCGCCGACCACGGTGAGGCTCATCGGGCGTTCCTCCAGAAGGCGACCACGGAAGCCGGCCGGGCACGGCGTGGCGTCCCGGCCGGTGGGGCGCGTCAGCCTCGCACAGCAATCTCTGAGGATCTTCTGAACCGGGTCCGCGACCGCGGATCGCCGCCCGGCCGCTCCGGGCCGCGAGGGCTCCGGCCAGGCGGAACCGGCGGCCCGGTGCGCACCATGGGAGAAGCGATCGGTGCAGTCAGCGAAGGGAGACCGGCATCATGGTCTGGGCATCATGGACGACCCGCGGCGTCTTCACCGGGCACGGAGGGGCCCGTACCGACGAAGCGGGGATCGTGGCGGGCGACCTGACCGTCCACACCACCTGGGACGGCCGTGAGGCCGACGTGACGGTCCAGTACACCGGCACCTCCGAGTGGTTCACCCTCACGGGAAGCCCCGTGCCATGCCACTCCGAGCGGCGCAGCCGCGATCTGCACCAGTCGGCGGTGGCCGCCGTCAGGGCGGGCGGCGGAGCCGTCCTGGCCGCCGTACCGTCCCGGCAGACCGCCCACGAGACGGGCTGACCGCCCGCGTGGCCGGAAGACCGGTGCGTCCGCGCGCTCAGCCGGTCCCGCGCCGTTGGCGAGCCCGGTACCCGTCCAGGACGTCCTGGCGCAGCAGGAGGCCGAAGCCGGCCGACTCCAGCCGCAGCCCCAGCTGCGCCTCCTCGATGCCGAGGCCGGCCGCCGTGTCCGCCAGGTGCCAGTCGTGCGCGGCGAGCCTGCTGAGGAGGTGCCCGCGGCGGACCTGGCCCTCCGAGAGGCGGAACGTCTTGAGGTAGGCGATCCTGCCCGTCTCGTCGCTGACGGCCTCCCCGATGTGGTTCTCCCGCCCGGGCCGGAACCCCGGCAGGAAACGCGACAGCGTGAAGCGTCCCATCCGGTACACCCGCTGCCAGGTGTACGCCTCCTCCAGCAGCCCGGCCGCCATGGTCGTGTCGTGGAACCGCGTCCAGGCGTCCTCCTGCTCGCGGACCGCCTCGCGCAGGTCGGCCAGCGAGCGGACGCGGGCGTCCGGGACGCGGGCCCGGAAGTCCGGTACCGGTGGCATCAGCGTGGCGTAATGGTGGACGAGTTCGCCGTACAGGTCCCGCAGGAGCGTCGCGTGCAGGGCGCGGTAATCGTCGGGGTGCGGCACCGCGAACGCGGCGGCGAGCGCGTCGGCGACGTACACCAGGACACCGCACTGACCGGGGTGGATCTCGAAGACGCGCAGGGCGTCGGCGAGTCCGCGCACGTCGGCACCCGTGTACGCCTCCTCGACGCGCGGGGAGAGCCCCCGGCGGACCGCCCGCTGCGACCACTCGTCCCAGACGACCGACGGGCCGCCGAAGTGCAGCGCCAGATAGCCCTCCAGCGCCAGGTGCAGGGGCAGGAACCGCAGCCGGCCCCGGGCCTCGCGGCGGGCCGCCCGCCCGTGGAAGCGCAGGCCCATGGTGGCGGCGGGGGCCGCGTCGCCGTCGGCGGACAGCTGGGTGCCGTAGGCGGCGGCGGGCGTGCCGTCGCGGGTCCATGTCGCGACGAACCCGTGCGGGACGTACGAGATACAGGCGTGCCGCCGGCCGACGTCGACCAGTCCGGCCGCGTCGCCGTAGAGCCGCGCGCCCAGGCGGAGGTCCTCGACGGGTTCGTCCCGCACGAGCGGCACCAGCCGTACGGCACCCCACACCTGAGAGGGGCGGGCGGCGAGGCCCGTCAGGTCCAGGGTGGTCATCGTGCCCGCTCCTGACGTCGTACGCCCGGCATCCGCTCCGCACGGGAGTCCAGGTAGGCCATCAGCTCGGGCAGGCCGGTCCGGCCCTCCGCGAACCGGGCGAGTTCCACCAGGGCGGGCAGGTCCTCGGCGTCCCGGACGCCGGCGGTGGGCACCGTCGGGGACAGCCGGCGCACGTCGAAGCCGTCCGCGTCGTACACCGGGTTGAGATGCACGACGGCGGTACGGCGGCCGGGATCGAGCCGGGTCCGCCAGACGCGCAGCACCTCGCCGGCCAGCCCGGGAGGCGCGTTGTCCCACCCGTCGGAGACGATCACCAGCCCGGACGGGGCGGTGTCCAGTGCGTCCAGGATCCGCCGGCCCAGCGGCGTCGGCCCGTACGGACGGGCCGTCAGCGCGTCGGTCCGGCCGGACGTCCACAGCCCCGTGTAGTGGCCGGCCAGCGCCGCGAGCAGGTAGTGGCAGGCCAGGGCGACGGCCAGCGGCCGACGGCGCTTGTGCGCCGAACCCGACGTGGACCAGCTGTCGTCCAGTACGGCGGCGACCCGGCCCCAGCCGCCCCGGTGGGCCCCGGCCACCCGGTCGGCGGCCGCGCGCAGCGCCCGGGTCAACTCGGCGCGCCTGTCCCGGCGTTCGTCGACCGGCAGCGACAGCACGTAGGCCGCCAGCCGGGTCAGCGGCATCCCGGTCAGGTCCGTGGGGAGGCCGGTGGCCCCGCGGGCTCGCGCGGACTCCTGAAGCCGCAGGGTCTCCAGGCGGGTCAGCCGCGGCGCCATGCGCTCCAGGAAGGCGTTCCGGGGGACGCCGTGCCGGGCGGCGAAGCCCTCGGCCACCGTGTACGGCAGCTCGTACAGGGCGCCCTGCTCGTGGTGCGCCCGCCGCCACGCCTCCAGCAGGGGTGCCGCATACCGCGGGCGGGACCGGGGCGCGAACAGGAACGCGCCCAGCTCCTCCGTGGCCGGGGGCAGGTGCGTGTGGCGCAGGGCCTGCTTGAGACCGCTGCGGTACTTCACCGCGTCGAACGCGGGGTCGGGGCGGGCGGCCAGCCAGTCCCGCATGATCGCGCGGCTGCGGCGGTTGTTCACCCCCGCCTGGCGCAGGGCACCGAACAGCGCGTACACACGCTGGGGCGGCAGCGCCGCGAGCCGGGCCGCGATCAGACGGCCCTCGCGGCGCCGCTGCCCGGCCGTGGCCTCACCGGCGGTCTCCAGGAGCCGCCGGACGATCAGGGCCGCGTTGTGGTCGTTGATGTCGAGCGCGAGGGTCCCGGCGTACAGGTCACGGTAGTTGCCGAGCAGGTACGTGTGGAGGAAGTCCAGGGACAGCCGCTGTTCGTCCGCGTCGCTGTGGAACTCGCGCTGCCCGGTCGAGGTGATCGCCGCGTTCACGAACAGCAGCACGTCCTCCGCCGCGATCAGGTCCCCGTACGTTTCCATCCCGCTCTCCACCCCCAAGACATGGACGCCGGCCGGGGAATGGGGGCACGAGCTGCGAATCATCGCTTCATAGGCACGTTCCGGAAGTCGCACCGGAGTCCCGCGGCCGGCCCGAGGACCGTAACAGTGCAGGCCACGACCCCTCCACGGAATATCCTTGAACGAAGCCGGGCTTGTCCGGTCGCATCCGGGTACGCACCCTGCACGGGGGGACGGCACCGGACCGGCGGGGCGCACATATTTTTGAAGCATGCTTTACACAACGTGCGCAACTACGGCGCACACCGGTGTTGTCTGACAGGAAGCCGGGCCCGTCGGGGGCCGAGGAACGAGAGAGCGGGGCAGGGCGTGGGACGGCGCAAGGGCGGCATACGGATCGCACTCGTCACATGTGCGGTGCTGGTGGGGGCGACCGCCTGCGGCGGAGGCGGCAGTGACAAGGCGAGCGGGAGCGGGAGCGACGCGAAGCCGTCGGGCAAGCCGAGCGTGAGTGCCTCTCCGTCACCGAAGAAGCCGGCGGGTCCGCCGATGCTGCTGGAGACGATCACCCCGCAGACGGGGACCACCGTCGGCGTGGCCATGCCGATCTCGGTGGTCTTCTCCAACCCGGTGGCGGCCAAGGCACGGGCCACGGTGGAGAAGCACATGAAGGTGAGCGCCTCGCAGCCGGTGGCGGGCGCATGGCACTGGTTCGGCGACAAGCGCGCCGACTGGCGGCCGAAGAACTACTGGCCCTCCGGTACGAAGGTCAAGCTCGACGCCGACCTGACCGGTGTCGGCAACGGCAACGGACGCTACGGCGTGCACGGCTACACCCACACCTTCACCGTCGGCGACGACGTCCGCGCGGACGTCTCGGTGACCGGCCACACCATGAAGGTGACCCGCAACGGCAAGGCGGTGCGCACCCTCTCCATCAACGCGGGCAGCCCCCAGTACCCGACGTGGAACGGCACCATGGCCGTCATCGACAAGCAGGAGAAGGTCCACATGACCTCCTGCAGCGTCGGCATCAGCTGCGACAAGGGCAGCCCCAACTACTACGACCTGACGCTGCCCTGGGACGTCCACCTCACCCAGTCCGGCACCTACGTCCACTACTCGACCGGCGACCCCAACCCGGGCAGCGGCAGCGCCCGCGGCTCGCACGGCTGCGTCCACCTGTCCCTGTCGGACGCCAAGTGGTTCTACGGCCAGGTCAAGCAGGGCGACCCGGTCACCATCACCGGCTCCAGCCGCGCCAAGGCCTCGGCCGACAACGGCTACGCCGACTTCAACCTCGGCTGGGACCAGTGGCTCGCCGGCAGCGGCTCCGGGGAGGGGACGACCGGCACGCTGTGACCGGCGCGGGCCGGGGAGGCGCGGGTCGGTCACACCCGCGCCTCCCCGGCCGGCCGGAACACGTTGATCTGCACCCCGGTCTTCCCGACGGCCGAGGACACCAGTTCCCAGGTCCGCTTCTCCCCGTCCTCGGGGAAGACCGACTTGCCGCCGCCGAGCAGCACCGGCATGACGACGAGCTGCAACTCGTCCACGAGCCCCGCAGTCAGCAAGGCGCGCACCAGGGTGGGGCTCCCCATCACCGCCAGGTCCCCGCCGTCGGCCGCACGCAGCTCGCGCACCGTGTCCAGAGCCTCGGCCACCGGGACGCGCACGGAGTTGTCCCACGTCAGGTCAGAGTCGCCGAGCGTGTCGGAGACGACGTACTTCCGCAGGGAGCCCAGCCGGTCGGCGAAGGGGTCCCCGGCCCGCTCCGGCCAGGCCGCGGCCATGGTCTGGTACGTACGGCGGCCGTAGAGCAGCGCCGAGGCCTGCTCCAGTCCGGCGGCGAAGGCCCCGCCCACCACCTCCGGGTCGAAGAACGGATGCGACCAGCCGCCGTGCGCGAACCCGCCGTCGGTGTCCTCCTCGGGCCCGCCGGGCGCCTGCACGACTCCGTCGAGGCTGATGAACTCGGTGACGACAAGACGCATCTGATGCTCCCTGGATACGGCCGGGCCCGTCGTGGGCCGGCCACTCGCTGCGTGTACGGGACTGTAGACGGACCGGACGCCGGAAACTCATCGCAGCACAGTCATGGCCCGTGGCTCCCCGTCGCCGCGCTCAGAGCCGGACGACGACCAGGGCGACGTCGTCCCTGCCCCCGCCGGCCACCCCGAGACGGGCCAGCACCGTGTCGGCGAGCTGTTCCGCCCCCATACCGGCGCCCTCGGCGAGCACGCCGGTCAGGCGCTCCAGGCCCACGTCGATGTCCTCGTCACGGCGCTCGACGAGCCCGTCGGTGTACAGCACGAGGGTGCCGCCGGGCTCGTAGTGCACGCTGGCCTGCGGCCGCGGCACGTGCTGCGGCCGCGCGCCCAGCGGCGGGTCGGTCGCCTGGTCCAGGAGCTCCGTACGCCCGTCGGGGTGGACCAGGACCGGCGGCGGGTGTCCGGCACTGCTGTAGATGATCATCCGGCTGCGCCGGTCGACGATCGCCTTGACCGCCGTCGTACCCAGCGCGCCCTCGATCGAGCGGGCGTACAGCCCCAGGACCTCCAGCGCCTGAGCCGGGCGTTCCAGGGCGCGGATGGCCGCCGACAGGGCACTGCGCAGCATGCCCATGACGGCGGCGGCCTCCAGGCCGTGGCCGATGACGTCCCCGACGGCCAGCCCCAGCCGGTCCGGGGGGATGTCGACCACGTCGTACCAGTCGCCGCACACGTTCAGCGAACCCACCGCCGGCAGGTAGCGCACCACCACGTCATGCGGGTGGTGTGCCAGGTCCGGGGCGTGCAGCATGGCCTCCTGGAGGGTGACGGCGATCTCGCGCTCCCGGGTGTGGGCCCTGCGCAGTTCGTCGTTCAGCAGCTGCAGTTCCCGCGCCCGCGCGTACAGCTCCGCCTCCAGCGACTCGGTCACCTCCAGCTTCTTGCCGACGAGCGCGCCGGTGGGGTTCGCGGCCCGGTGGGCCTTGACGAACGCCGTCACGTCCTCCACCCGGTGGATGATCCACGCCACTTCGCCGGCCACTCCCGGCACGGGGGTGTTCACCGGGGACCACCAGCGTTCCTCGAAGGTTCCGGGCCGGCTCATGACGGGGATGTCGTACTTCTGCAACGCCATGGTGTCCGGCCTGCCGGTGGTCAGGACCCGGTGCAGGGACGCGCTCAGATTGCGCACCCCGTCGGCGTCCGGATCCCCGGGGTTGTCGGGGAACGCCTGGAAGACGTGCCGGCCCACCAGGTCCTCGCGCGTCCGGGCGGTCGCCTCCAGGTAGGCGCGGTTGACGTCCACGATCACGAGATCCGGGCCCAGCACCAGATAGGGGCTCGGCGTGGCGGCGAACAGGGCCGCGTGATCCACATGTGGTGCCATCTCGCCACTCCTCCCGCCCGTAGCGGCTGGTCACTGCCTTCAACCTAGGCTCCACGGGCCGGACCCGCCTGGTCGGGCGGCCGACCGGCCACTCCCCGCGCCCCGGCGTTTGTGCCGGGGCTGCCGCTGGCTGATCCTTGAAGGGAGTGGGCGGCCCCGCCCAGCGGCCGGGCGTTCGGCGAGGACGGACGTGTGATGACCACACAAGCGAGCGGTTCCGGGTCGGATGACATCGGGGACGGACCGCTGATCGCGCGGGCGGCCGCGGTCCTGGTGGACGACCGGGGGACGGTGACCGGCTGGAGCCCGGAGGCCGAACGGCTGCTCGGCCACTGCGCACAGGAGGTGCTCGGGCGGCCGATCACCGCGCTGACGGAGCGGCCCGGCGAGGAAGCCGACGCGGAGTGGTTCCTGCGGGCCCCCGACCCCGCGCGCTGCCTCACCGTCGTCTTCCGGACGCGGGCCGGCCGTCCGCTGCGGGTGGCGATGTCGTGCCGCGCACTGCACACCACGCCGGGCGGCTCCCTGCGGCTGCTGCTCCTGACCGACGCGGGGGAACTGGCGGAACGGCGGCTGCGGCAGGCCATGCTGCACGGCCTCGGCACACAGTCCACCGTCGCGCTCACGATCTACGGCCCCGACCTGCGCGTGACCTGGGCGAACGCGGCGGCCCGCAAGGAGGTGCCGGGGGAGGCGGCCACCCCGCGTCCGGGCCGCGGCGACGGCGAACCGCGGCCGGGGCGGAGCGAGGGGCGACCGTATCCCGCGAGCCGGGTGCCGTCCGGACAGCACCCGGACTCGGCCAGGCAACTCCTCAGGAGGGTTCTCGACACGGGGGAGACGGTCACCGGCCTGCAGTACCGGGGCCGCATCCCGGCCGACACCGGGCACGAGCACGTCTGGTCGCTCTCCTACTACCGCCTCCAGGACGCGGACGGCCGGCCACTGGGCGTGTGCGAGGAGTCGGTGGACGTCACCGACCTGCACCGTGCGCAGCAGCGGCTGGCCCTGCTGAACGAGGCCAGTGACCTGATCGGCAGCACGCTCGACCTGGAACGCACCGCGCAGGAGCTGGCCGAGATCCTCGTGCCGAGGGTCGCCGACTTCACCGCCGTCGACCTGCTCGGCGCCGTACTGGACGGCCGGGAGCCCGACGCCCGTGCCGCCTACCGGACGGGGGACATGCGCAGGGTCGTGCACCACTCCCTGCGGGAGGACCTGCCCGAAGTGGTCGTCACGGCCGGCGGGACGGTGGGCTACCCGCGCGGCTCGCCGCAGTGGGAGTCCCTGGCCTCCGGACGGCCGGTGCTGAACGCCGTACTCGACGTGGGGAGCCCGTGGCTCGTCCACGACGCCGTGCGCCGCGCACGCATGCGCGAGCTGGGCATCCACACCCACCTCGTCGTCCCGCTCCGGGCGCGGGGCGTGACGATGGGCGTGGCCACGCTGATGCGCTGGCACGACCCCGACCCGTTCTCCGCCGAGGACGTGCTGCTCGTCGAGGAGCTCGCCGCCCGCGCGGCCGTGTGCATCGACAACGCGCGCCGGTTCGGCCGGGAGCACCGGTCCGCGCTCACCCTGCAGGAGAGCCTCCTCCCGCACGAACTGCCGAGCCACGCGGCCGTGGCCGCCGCCTACCGGTACCTGCCGGCCGACACCGTGGCCGGAGTGGGCGGCGACTGGTTCGACGTACTGCCCCTGGCCTGTGCCCGCGTGGGACTGGTCGTCGGCGACGTCGTCGGCCACGGCATCCGTGCCGCGGCGACCATGGGCCGCCTGCGCACGGCCGTGCACACGCTGGCCGACCTCGACCTGCCGCCGGAGGAACTGCTCACCCACCTCGACGACCTGGTCACCCGCCTGTCCGAGGAAGCCGAGACGGCCTACCCCACGGGAACCGAGGGCATCGTCGGCGCGACCTGCCTGTACGGCGTCTACGATCCCGTCAACCGCCGCGCCACCTTCGCGCGGGCCGGCCATCCACCGCCCGCCCTCGCCCACCCGGACAAACCGGTGGAGTTCCTGGACATCCCCGCGGGCCCGCCGCTCGGCGTCGGCGGGATGCCGTTCGAACCGGCCGAGGTCGAAATCCCGGAAGGCTGCCTCCTGGCCCTCTACACCGACGGTCTGATCACCGCCTCCGGCTACGACCCGGACATCGGACTGGAACGGCTGCGGTTCGCGCTCGCCCACCCTGACCGCCCCCTGGAGGAGATCTGCGACACCATGGAGCGGACCCTGCTCCCGGACCGCCCCCGGGACGACGTCGCCTTCCTCGTGGCCCGGCCCTCCCCGCTCTCCGCCGCGGACGTCGCCTCCTGGGACCTCGCCTTCGAACCCGCGGCCGCCGGCCGGGCACGGGCGCTGACGATCGACCGCCTCACGCGGTGGCGGCTGGATGACCTCTCCTTCACCGCGGAACTCATCGTCAGCGAGCTGGTCACCAACGCCGTCCGGCACGCCCGCGGCCCGGTCGCGCTCCGCCTGATCCGCACCGAGAACCGGATCATCCTGGCCGTCCTGGACCACAGCAACACCTCCCCGCACCTGCGACGGGCGAGGCTCGGCGAGGAGGGCGGCCGCGGGCTGTTCCTCGTCGCCCAGTTCGCCCTGCGATGGGGCACGCGCTACACCACGGACGGCAAGGTCATCTGGGCGGAACTCCCCGTCCCGTCCGCATCACCGTCCCCGTCGACCTGACGGCGTCAGAGGGAGAACAACGCCGCCGCGTTGTCGTGGCACACGGCCCGCAGCCAGTCGCGGCCGAGTCCCAGCCGTTCCAGGGCCTGGAGCTGATGCACGTACGGGTAGGGGATGTTGGGGAAGTCGGTCCCGAGCAGGACGCGGTCGCCGAGGTCGGTGAGACGGGACAGGGCGCGGCGGGGGAACGGCATGAGCCCCTCGCTGAAGTCGGTGAACGCCATCGTCGTGTCCAGCCGCACCTCGCCGTACCGTTCGGCGAGGCCGAGGAACTCCTCGTACTCGGGCATCCCCATGTGCGCGACGACGAGGCGCAGTCGAGGGTGGCGTGCGAGCAGGCGGGCGACGGGCTCGGGGCCGGTGTGCTTGCCGGGTGCGGGCCCGGAGCCGCAGTGCATCACGACCGGCGTCCCGGCCTCGGCCAGCAGCCCCCACGCCTCCTGGAGGCGTTCGTCGGCCGGGTCGTACGCCCCCACCTGCACATGCGCCTTGAACACCCGGGCACCGGAGTCGAGGGCCTCGCGGACGTAGTGCTCGACGCCGGGTTCGGGGTAGAGGGTCGCGGTGTGCAGGCAGTCGCGGGTGCGCCGGGCGAAGTCCGCGGCCCAGCCGTTCAGCCAGCGCGCCATGCCGGGCTTGTGGGGGTAGAGCATGGAGGTGAAGGCCCGCACGCCGAACTCCCGCAGCAGGGCCGTGCGCTCCGCCTCCTCCTTCCGGTAGGTGATCGGCCACTCCAGCCCGCCGATCAGGGGGCCGTTGGCGTCGAAGTACTCCCAGACCTTGTGCAGGACCCGCTCGGGCATGAAATGGGTGTGGACGTCGATCAGTCCGGGCAGACCCAGACCGGTCCAGAAACGGCGGACCTCTACGGCCTCCTCGTTCACGGCGTCGCGCGGGGAACTCACCTGGGTGCTGCCTCTCTCTCGAACGGTCTGCGGCCATTGCCGGGCCGCGTTCCGGCTCGGCCCGAGCCTGTCACCCCTCGCCCACACCGGTGACTCCGGGTACCCGGAAGAGTGACATGCGGCGTGCCGCACGCGTGGCCGGGGATGCCTCTGGTACACGGCCTCGGCGGACGGGGCCCCGTCCCAGGAGTGGAGTGGTCGCCCTGCGTTCCAGGATGATGGCGTTGGCAGTGGGTTCGGCGGCCGTGGCGCTCCTCGGCGCGGCCGGGACGAGTACCGGCGCGCCACCTGCCGGCGCGGACCCCGCCCGGATACGCCCCTCGACACTGCACATGGTCAGCCTCGGCGATTCGTACGCGGCGGGCTACACCCGCCTCGCCGGCGGCCCCGCCGAACCCGACGAGCCCGGCAAGTCGGGCTGCGAGCAGACGCTGGAGTCGTACCCGTACGTGCTCGGCAAGGCATCGGCCGGCCTGCTCCGGCAGAGCCGCGACGTCACCTGCGGAGGGGCCACGACGGACAACGTCCTCGACACCCCCCAGCAGCCGGTGGGGCACGCGTCGCTCGACCGGTTCGGGATACCCCGGGCCGATCCGCTGGCGCCCTTTCCGAAGCGGCCGCCGCAGATCGGGGCCGTACGTCCGGACACCGACATCGTCACCCTCGGCATCGGCGGCAACGACTACTTCAGCCCCCTGGCATCCGAGTGCCTGCGAGCGGACGCGTCCAGCGACGCCCCGGACCACTGCCGGGACAACCTCGAGAACGGCGCGTACGCCGGTCTGGGCCTGCCCGCGGACGACCCGGACCTCGACGGGCCCAGGCGAGCACTCGCCGACAGGTACCGGACCCTGCTCGACGCGGTACACGCCAGAGCGCCGCACGCCCGCATCTACGTGATCGGCTACCCCTCAGTGATCCCGGCGGACCCCCGCACCTGCGCCCGCAACTCCCAGGAACTGTTCACCCTCGGCCGAGGGGACATCGGCTGGCTCGGCCGGCTCCTCGACGGAGTCGACGACGCCGTGGCCTCCGCGACGGCCGACGCGCACCGGCACGGCGTTCCGGCGGAGTTCGTCGACACCCGCCGTGCCACCCTCGGCAAGGACGCCTGCGCCCCCCGCGAGGTCAAGTGGGTGGAGGGCTACACCGAGAAGATCGGCACGATCGGCGTCGGCGGATGGGGAGACCCGGCGCTGATCCACCCCAACCGCCGCTACCACCAGTACGTCGCCGCACAACTCGCCCACCGCATCGGAGAAGACTTCGCGGTGCGGCTGCCCACGATCAGCCCGGCACCCGGTGGACCCGATGTCTGAGGAAACCGGGAGGACCGGCACGGTTCACTGTCCCTTCGACTTCAGCGAGGGCCTCGCCTTCGACCCGCTGTTCACGGAGCTGATGGCGAGGGGACCGGTGACCCGCATCCGTCTCCCGTACGGCGACTGCGACGCCTGGCTGGTCACGAGTTACGCCGGTGTCCAGCAGGTGACGACCGACCAGCGGTTCAGCCGGTCGGCCATCGTCGGCCGCGACTACCCCCGGCTGACACCGGAGCCCATCGTCTCGCCCGAATCGGTCAACATCGTCGATCCGCCCCGCAGCCGCCGGCTGCGCCACGCCGCCGCGCGGGCCTTCACCAAGAACCGGGTGGCCCGCATGAGGCCCGCCATCGAGCGGGTGACGGGCGAACTCCTGGACGGGATGGCCGCGCTCGGACCACCCGCCGACCTCGTCCAGCACCTCTCCGTGCGACTGCCGCACCACACCATCTGCGAACTGCTCGGCGTCGTACCCGCCGACCGGCCCGAACTGATGCGCCACACGCAGCAGTTGCTGGCCACGGCGCCGGCCGACCGGCGGGCGGCGACGGACGCCAAGCACCGGCTGCGGGCCTACTTCACCCACCTGGTCCGGCAGCGGCGCGCCGATCCCGCCGACGACATCGTCAGCGCCATGGCCGCGGACCCGCAGGAGCCGCTGGACGAGGAGGAACTGGCCGTCCTGGCGCTGACGCTGCTGCTCAGCGGCAACGACACCGCGACCTGCCAGATCAGCAACATCACGTACACCCTGCTCACCCACCCGCTTCGGTGGGCCGAACTGGCCTCTCATCCGGACCGGTTGCCCCGGGTGCTCGACGAACTCCTGCGCCTCATCCCGTTCCGCAAGGGCGTCGGCATCCCCCGTGTCGCCCTGGAGGACGTCGAGATCGCCGGAACCCGCATCCGCGCGGGGGACTACGTCCACGTCTCCTACCTCACCGCCAACCGTGATCCCGCGGTGTTCGACGACCCGCACGCCTTCGACCCGGCGCGTCCGCTGCGGCCCCACATGACCTTCGGCTGGGGCGCCCACCACTGCCTCGCCGAGCCCCTCGCCCAGGAGGAGCTGCGCACGGCCGTCACCTCCCTGCTCACCCGCTTCCCCCACCTGCGCCTCGCCGTCCCCGAGAGCGACATCCGATGGGACACGTCCACCATCCGACGCTTCCCCGTGGAGCTGCCGGTGACCTGGTGACGCGGGCCGCGGCAGCCAAAGCCCCGGTCACGCGAACGCCATGACCGGGGCCCCGGGCTCAGCTGCGTCGGACGGCGCCGGGCGGCACTAGTTCCGGTACCGGAACACGATCCGGCCGCGCGTCAGGTCGTACGGCGGGAGCTCCACCAGCACGCGGTCCTCCAGCATGATCTTGATGTAGTTCTTGCGGATCTTGCCGCTGATGTGCGCGAGGACCTGGTGGCCGTTCTCCAGCTCCACGGTGAACATGGCGCTGCGCAGACACTCGACGACCCTGCCCTCGACCTCGATGACGTTCCTGTTCCTGGTCATCGCACCAACTCCAGGTTGCTGCTCACCGGACGGGCGCCGATGCTCGCGAAGAGCGCCGAGGCCGCCTGGTTCGACTCCTGGACCTCGGCCCAGGCCGTGGCGGACCCGGCGCGGTGCAGCGTGCCCAGGGCGTGCGCCAGCAGCGCCCGCGCGATGCCGCGGCGCCGCTCGCCGGCCCTGACCGCGACCAGCCCGATGCGCGGCCGCTTCACCTTCACCACTCTGATCAGGCCCAGGTAGCGGTCCGGCCCCGCGGCCACCGCGTACTTGGACGGGTCGACGACGGTGTCCCCTGCGGGGTGGGGGATCACCTCCGCGGGCATCGAATGCCACCCGACGGTCGCCCCGACCTCGTCCCGGATCGCGCGGTCCACGGCCCGCAGCAGAGCCTCGTCCGCCCGGCCGACGGGCACGATCGCCACCCCGGGGGGCGGCACGACCGCTTCGAGCCCGGTGAGCCGCGGGTCGGTCGGGACGTCGTACTCCCACTCGCGGCGCCGGATCCTGAACCCGGCCCGCCGCCAGCCGGCCGTCTGCTCGACGTCGGCTTCGTCGACCACCGTGTACAGCGGTGCCGGCAGTTCCGCGGCCATCGCCTCGGCGAGCCGGTCGAAGGCGGCGTGGTGCCAGGCGTCGACGCTCACGAACAAGCGCCCGTCGCCCCGGTGTCCCGCATAACCGCGGCCGACGACCAAGTCGTCTTCCAGAGCGTGCCATTGCCCGTCCGCGACACGCGTGATCCGCACCGCGTTCTCGCTCGGGCCGGATGTGCAAGGTTGTGAATGCATCGGAGTCTCCCTCCAGGAGTGCCTCGATCTCAGGCGCTCCCGGCGACACCGAACGTCAGCCGCCGGACCGTGACGGGATGAGGGAGCACCCATGGGTGACTGTGTTCACGGAGCTCACCTCCCTACGACGACTTCACGATCCACCGGCAAGGTAGCAGAGGGGCATCACCGCGCTCACCTCGATTTCCGGCCGGGCGCGCAGATCCCGGCGGACCCGGCCGGCGTGGTGTGCGCCGGCCGGGCCCGCGAGGTCAGCTGTGGGTCAGGAGCTGACGGACGACGTATCCGGCGGAGTCGACGCCGGTGCTGCCGCCTTCGACCAGGGCGGCGACGGCGATGTGGGAGTTGTAGGCGGTCAGCCAGCCGTTGGTGTGGTCGCCCTCCTCCGCGGTTCCGGTCTTGCCGCCGACCCCCGTCAGCCCGCCCAGGCGCGGCGCGGCGGTTCCGCCGGTGGCCACGGTACGCATCATGGACTGCAGGTATCCGGCCGTGCGGGCGGTGATGGGGCGTGGCGCGGTGTCCTGGTGCTGTCCCGGCAGGATGACCGGCTGCTTGAAGCCGGCGCCGCGCACGGTGGCGGCCACGGACGCCATGAACAGCGGTGTGGCCGTGACCTTTCCCTGGCCGATGAACTGGGCGGCCTGGTCGCCTCCCTGTGCGTCCGTCGGGATGCTCGGGTCGGTGGTGGCCACTCCGCCGCCGATCGACCAGCTGCCCATCCCGAACACGTTCACGGCCTCGTCGTGCAGTGCGGAGGCGTCCCCGCCGTGCACCAGGTAGTGGAACCCGTCCTTGATGAAGGAGGTGTTGCAGGAGACGGTGAACGCCTGCGCGATCGTGGAGCCGGGATTGGCCCGCACACCCGAGTCGTTGTGGAAGGACTGGCTGTTGGCGACTATGGAGTCCGTGCACGGCGCGGGACTGCTCGGTGTGAGGCCCGCCTGGTCGAACAGGGCGGCGGAGGTGATGATCTTCATCGTGGAACCGGGGGACTTGATGCCCCTGATGGCGATGTCGCCGTCCGAACCCGTGTGGGCGATCGCGAGGATGTGCCCGTTCCTCCAGTCGAGCGCCACCGTGCCGGCCGCCTTCTGACCCAGGTGACCGTCCTTCACGGCGTCCTCGGCCACGGTCTGGAGGTGCGCGTCGATGGTCGTTCTGATCACCGGCGTCTTCCCCTGGGAGAAGACCCGGAGCGTCTTCACGCCGCTGCCGTCGGCGTCGACCACGGCCACACCGGTGCCCGTGGTGCCACCGGTGGGCTTGGCGTGCTTTCGGATGGTCGCCGCGATGTCCCGCAGTGAGGCGAACGTGGACAGATCCGTCCTGCCGTCGCTCGCGACGACCTTGGCGTCGTCGGCACCGGCGGGAATAGTGCCCGCGGTCAGGGACTGGCCCTCGCCGAGGCCGGGATGGAGCACCGAGCTGTTCCAGTGCACGGCCAACTGGCCGTCCGTGTTCTGCAGTACCGCCACCGCGCCCGGGTAGGTCCAGGTGCCGCCCGCCACCTGTGCAGACACCTTGAAGGTGATCCTGGTGGCGCCCGGCGTCGCCGTCGACCGTCCCGCCGACGCGACCTGTGCGAAGGTCAGCTTCTTCAGGTGCAGCCCGCCGGCGTACTTCTGGAGTCCCTGGGACGCTGGGCCGGGTGCGTCCGTGTTGTGCGCCGCGTCGTCGAGGTGATGTCCGGACCAGTTGTCCAGGAACGTCCGGGCCATCTTGACGGCCTTGGCACCCGTCGGCGGCACGGTCGACGTGGCCGCCGGGTCGAAGGTGTGTTCCGCATCCGTCCAGTCGCTACCCGTGTCTCCGGAGGTCAGCCCGTGGACGACGTTGTAGGCGCCGATTCCCCCCGTGACGAGCAACGCTGTGCACGCGCCGGCGAGGCCGATCTTCACAGCTTTGTTCATACGGTGGATCGTATGTTTGTTTGCACTGTGCACGTGTTGACTGCCGATAGATCGTTACCGGACCGTCCGGTCGCGGTTTCACGGACGTGACCTCACCGTTCGCCGGACGCCGAGGAACTGGGCGAGCGGGACCCCCGGTCGCCGAGGCGGCCGGGCCACCAGGCGACCGCACCGATGTCACGGGCCAGGGCCGGGACCAGCAGTGAGCGGACGACGAGGGTGTCCAACAGGACGCCGAAGGCGACGATGAAGGCGATCTGCACGAGGAACGACAAGGGAATCACGCCCAGTGCGGCGAAGGTCGCGGCCAGGACGACACCGGCCGAGGTGATCACGCCGCCGGTGGCGGTCAGGCCGCGCAGGATGCCCGTTCTCAGGTCGTGGCGCAGCGCTTCCTGCCGGACGCGGGACATCAGGAAGATGTTGTAGTCCACGCCCAGCGCCACCAGGAAGACGAACCCGTACAGCGGAACGGAGGCGTCGGTGCCGCCGAACCCGAAGACATGGTGGAAGACGAGGGCGGAGATGCCGAGGGTGGCCACGTAGTTGAGTGCGACGGTCACCACCAGCAGCACGGGCATCAGGAGCGCGCGCAGGAGAGCGCAAAGGATGACGAGGATGATCGCGAGGACCACGGGCACGATGACCGCGCGGTCGTGTTCGGCCGTGGCCTGGGTGTCGTACTGCTGGGCGGTGTAGCCGCCGACGAGGGCATGCGCCCCCGGTACGGCGTGGACGGCGGATCGTAGCCCCGCCACGGTGCTTTTGGCCGCGTCGCTGTCCGCTGTCGCCTTCAGCGTCACGTCGATCTGCGCGCGCCCGCCGACGACCTGCGGCGCGCCGGCGCCGGGTCGGCCGGAGGCGGTCACAGCGGCGGCGGAGGCCACGTCGCGCGTGTCACGCACGGCCGCCAGAACGGGCTCCAGCCGGTCGGCGTTCGCGATGATCACGGTCGGATTGCCGGAGCCGCCGGGGAAGTGACGCGCCAGAGTCTGCTGGGCGGCGACGGACGGCGCGTCGTTGACGAAGATCTCGTCGAGGGGTACGCCCTTGGAGGTGAGGGTGGGGAAGAACGCGGCGCAGCAGAGCAGGGCGAGCAGGGTCACGGACCAGATCCGGCGCGGAGCCCGGTCCACCAGACCGGCGATCCGGTGCCAGAGGGGGTGTCCGGCTGCTGTGTCGGCCGTCGCCCTAAGCGGGGCCGGCCAGTAGGCGGCCCGGCCGAGCAGCGCCAGGACGGCGGGCAGGAAGGTCAGCGCGCTCAGTACGGCGCAGCCGATGCCGATGGCTCCGACCGGTCCCAGCGCGCGGTTGTTGGTGAGGTCGCTCAGCAACAGCGCCAGCAGGCCCAGGGCGACGGTCGCTCCGCTGGCGGTGATGGAGCTCCAGGAGGAGCGCAGTGCGGCACGGACGGCGGCCGGAGGATCGTCGTGGCGGGCCAGTTCCTCGCGGTTCCGGGCGGCGAGCAGGAGCGCGTAGTCGGTCGCCGCGCCGATGACGAGGATGGACAGAATGCCCTGCACCTGGCCGTCGACACGGACGACTCCGTGGTCGGCCAGGACATAGACGATCGCACAGGCCAGCCCGAGGGCGAACACGGCACCGAGGATGATCACCAGGGGCAGCAGCACACTCCGGTAGACGAGCAGCAGGATCACCAGCACCGTGACCAGGGCCACGGTGAGCAGCAACCCGTCGATGCCCGAGAAGGCGTCGGACAGATCGGCCTGTGTCGCGGCCGGCCCGGCGATCTCCGCTTTGGTGTCCGGCACCCGCCCGGCGGCGTCACGGACCTGGTCGACGACGTCCGGCAGCTTCTTGCCGAGGTCGGGCTCCAGTTGGACGATCGCCTCCAGGGCCTTTCCGTCCCGCGAAGGGAGGGCGGGCGTCGGGCGCCCCACGATCCCCGGCCGGCCCGCGACGGCACCGATCGACCGCGTGGCCGCCGCGCGGTGCCCGGTGACGGATGAACCGTCGGCCATGGTCCACACGACGATCGCCGGAAGTGTCTCCTTTCGCCGGAAGTCCTTCTGCGCGGCCAGGACCTGTGTGGACTCCGCGCTGCGGGGAAGGAAGGCGGCCCGGTCGTTGGTGGCGACCTCGCTCAGCTTCCCCGCGTACGGCCCCAGGGAACCGCCGATGCCGAACCAGAGGAGGACCAGGGCGACGGGGATCAGCCGGCGGGCTCGTCGGAGGGTGGGTGACATCGTTCTCCAGCGGTGTGGCGTGTCAGCGGTTCGCCGTGCGAGCGAGGCGCGGCGGGTGGTTCACCGCGGTCAGGAAGCGGGCGACGACTGCGCGTCGCGGGACGGGGACATCGCCCAGCGGATTCCCGCGGTCACGGCCGTGCCGAGAGGGCGCACGCACAGGTCTTCGGCGAGGGGAAGGCGGGGCAGCCGCAGCGCACTCGACGCCCAGTCCGGCAGCAAGGAGACGGCGGCCGCGGCGACGGCGCCGTACGGCGGGCGGGCGAGAAGCGGGAGGGGCGGGTGGAACAGCAGGAACCGGGCGGTGCTGCGGGATTCGTCCGTCGCACGCAACTCGGCGCGGAAATCCGCCATGCGGTCCGCGAGCTGCGCACGGGCCAGGGGCGGATCGGTGACACCGAGCGCCGTGGCGACACGCGCCATGTCGGCCACGTAGCCGTCACAGCCCTCCGCGTCCAAGGGGTCGGCACCGTAGCGCTGGTGGGCGCGCAGGAAACTGTCGACCTCGGCGACGTGCACCCAGCACAGCAGGTGCGGGTCCGAGGCGGCGTACGCCTGCCCGTCGGCGGTGGTGCCCCGCACGCCCTCGTGCACGGCGCGTACCCGCTCGCAGGCTTTCCGCGCGCTGTCAGCCGTCCCGTAGGTGGTGACGGCGAGGAACGTACTGGTGCGCTGCAACCGCCCCCAGGGGTCGCCACGGAAGCCGGAGTGGGCCTCGACCGCGGCCATGGCGAGCGGGTGCAGGGACTGCAGAAGCAGGGCGGACAGACCGCCGATGAACATGGCGGCGTCCCCGTGCACGCGCCGTACGGGACGCTCGGGTGCGAACCAACGCGGGCCCGGGGCACCGTGGATCCGGGCACGATTACCGGGGCCCTCGGGCCCCGCCACCCGCGAGAAGATCATCTGACCGAGCCACGCGCGAGGCGTGAGACCGCGGCCGGCACCAGCATCCATGGGCACCTCCTTCCGCGTCGTGCGGCCGGCTGAAGGACCACATCAGTCCTCCTGCCCCGGACCGCCTCGTCCGAGACCTTCGGCCGCCGCCCCGGGCTCGGCCGCCGCCCCGGGCTCGGCGGCCGCCCGGGTGATGTTGCGGGCCATGCCGCCGAACACGAGGGCGTGAAACGGGGAGACGGACCACCAGTAGGCGTGGCCCAGGAGGCCGCGAGGGTGGAACAGGGCGCGCTGCCGGTACCGTGTGCCGCCCTCGTCGTCCGTCTCGGCGTACATCTCCAGCCAGGCGAGGCCGGGCAGCCGCATTTCGGCCCGCAGTCGCAGCAGGTGACCGGGCTCGACCTCCTCGACACGCCAGAAGTCCACGGAGTCGCCCACCCGCAGGCGCTCCGCGTCGCGCCGCCCCCTGCGCAGACCGACACCGCCCACGAACCGGTCCAGCAGGCCGCGGACCGCCCAGGCCGGCGGAAAGGAGTACCAGCCGTGATCGCCGCCGATTCCCTCGATCACTTTCCACAGCGACGCGCTCGACGCGTCGACCGGCACCTGCCGGTCGTCCGTGTAGAGGCTGCCACCGGCCCAGTCCGGGTCCGTGGGCAAGGGATCGCTCGGGGCTCCGGGAACGGCGGCGGACGACCACCGCGTGGCGACCTGCGCCTCGCGCACCCTTCGCAGCGCCAGACCGAGGGCCTCGTCGAACGGCAGCGGCAGTCCGGGCCGGTCGGGGACGTACCGGGCGATGTCGTGCTCACGTGTGACGACCTCATGGCGCAGCGACTCCGTCAGCGGCCGGGCGATCGACGCGGGCACCGGGGTGACCAGACCGACCCAGTGGCTGGACAGCCCGGGCGTGAGCAGCGGCACCGGCACGATGAGCCGCCGCCGGAGCCCGGCGATCTCCGCGTACCGGCACATCATCTCGCGGTAGGTGAGGATGTCCGGCCCGCCGATGTCGAAGGCGCGGTCGACGTCGTCCGGCATCGTGGCCGAGCCGACCAGGTAGCGCAGCACGTCGCGGACCGCGATGGGCTGGATGCGGGTGCGCACCCAGCTGGGGGTCACCATGACCGGGAGCCGCTCGGTGAGATAGCGGAGCATCTCGAACGAGGCCGACCCCGAGCCGATCACGACGGCTGCCCTCAGCACGGTGGCCGGTACGGGAGCCTCGAGGAAGACGCGTCCCACCTCGGCGCGTGACCTCAGGTGCGGGGACAGCTCCCGCTCCGGCACGCCGTACGGTGTCAGCCCACCCAGATAGACGATGCGCCGCACACCTGAGGCATGCGCCTGCGCGGCGAAGATCCGGGCCGCGCGGCGATCGGTCTCCTCGAAGCCTGAACCGGACCCCAAGGCGTGCACCAGGTAGTACGCGACGTCGATCCCGCGCATGGCCGAGGCGACGGAGCCGGCATCGGTGACATCACCGCGGACCGTCTCCGTGTCCCGGGCCCAGGGGTGGTCCCGCAGTTTGCCGGGGGAGCGGGCCAGACACCGGACCCGATGGCCCGCCCGCAGCAGCTCCGGCACCAGCCGGCCCCCGATGTACCCCGACGCGCCCGTGACCAGGCAGTGCAGGGGCGTTCCGGTCCGCTGTCCGTCCGTGCCCACGAGGCTCCCTCCAGCGAAGCGGTCCGTATCTCCGATCATCGTCGCCATCGCCCGGCCCCGCCCGGCGCGCGCCGCCGTGACCGCGAATCCTGCGTACTTCTTCCGGACGAAAGTGGCCGCCGGGGCGCGTGCCCGCCCCGGCGGCCGGGACACCCGTGGACATGTGAACGATCAACACCACGGACCCGACCGGGCTCACCGACGCCCCCAGGACGTCTCGGGCACCACGGTCGAAGCACTCGGCGCGCTGTCCAAGGCTCTGGAGACCACGGAGCGGGCGCGCGGGCACCTGTACGCCTTCCACCAGCTGACCGGCACCGCCGACTTCGAGCTCGACCGCGCCGTACACCTGCTGCGCGAGGCCGGACACCACGACTGGGCCGACCGCGTCCACAACGAGATCCTGGGCCGCAACGTCATCCCCGGCCACTGGACCTTTCAGATCATCGAGGCCTACAACTCCACGTACTACAGACCCTTCACGAGGCTGGAGAGCGCGGCGCGCGACCAGCTGGCCGATGGCAGGGACCACCTGTACGAAGCCGAACTCAAGGAGAGACGCCGCACGAACGGGCACCCCGACCACACGGCACGGCCAGGGACGTGACCGGCCGCGGGGGGAGGGGGGCGGCCTCGGCTCTCATCATGCCGTCGCGGCCGGGGCCGAGAGCGCCCGGACCGGGTGCCCCTGCCCGCACAGCGTCCGAGGAGCCGTCACGCCGATCTGCGTGACGGCTCGGCCTCGACCGCCGCTCCGGCATCGGGGCGGGGGTGTGTCGACAGCACGAACCAGACGGACTTGCCCCGGCTGTGGCGGCGGACGCCCCACGCGTCGGCGAGCGCCTCCAGCAGGGGTATCCCTCGGCCGGATTCCGCTGGTTCGCCGATGCCGGTGTCCGGCGTCCAGCCGTGCCGCGGACCCCGATTCGGGTCCTGGTCCTCGACCTCGCATTCCAGCAGGCCCCACCGCAGCCGGGCGGTGACCAGGATGCGGCAGGTGTTCCGGGCGTGCAGAACGGCGTTGCCGACCAGTTCGCTGAGCAACAGGACCGCCGACTCCGCGCTGTCCTCCGACACGGCCCACTCCGCCATGACGGCCCGCAGCCAGCGGCGGGTGTCACGGACGTTCTCCGGGCGGCCGGCCAGCAGCATGCGCGCCTGCTCGGAGCTCCAGGGGCGGGAGCCGTCGGCGGCCCGGCGTGGCGCGGGCCCGGACGAACTGGGGGCGGAGCGGGCTGTGAAGGGCGAGGCGGTGCTGGAAGTGAACATCAGGTGAAACCTTCTGCGAGGCCGCGGTCGCGGATGACTGTGGGGGGTGTGCCCGTCCGACGCGTTGCGTGGTCGGCCTGTGCTGGGGCGGTGTCTTCATCTCCTCCAGGCCCCCGAGCTCATGCGAGCCCGGGGTCTCCCGGTCATCGGAGTCCTACAGCGCGATCCACTCGCTGGACGTCGTGACCTCGTCCAGGAAGTCCGCCAGTGGCTCGGTGCCGAGACCGGGGCCGGTGGGGACTTCGAGGTGGCCGTCGGAGAGGACGAACGACTCGGTGATGTCGGTGGCGAAGTAGCGGCTGGAGCCGGAGGTGTCGCCGGGGAGGGTGAAGCCGGGCAGCGCGGCCAGGGCGACGTTGGCGGCGCGGCCGATGCCGGTCTCCAGCATGCCGCCGCACCAGACGGGAATGCCGTGGGCGCGGGCGAGGTCGTGGATGCGGCGGGCTTCGAGGTAGCCGCCGACCCGGGCCGGCTTGATGTTGATGACCGAGCAGGCGCCGAGGGAAATGGCCGCCGCGGCGTGGGCCGCGGATTCGATGGACTCGTCCAGGCAGATCGGCGTGCGCAGCAGCTTGGCCAGCTGGGCGTGTTGGACCAGGTCGTCGTTGGCGAGGGGCTGTTCGATCAGCAGGAGGCCGAAGTCGTCGAGCCTGGCGAGCTGTTGCGCGTCCACCAGGGTGTACGCGGCGTTGGCGTCGACCTGGAGGAGCAGGTCGTCGCCGAAGCGCTCGCGTACGGCGCGTACGGGCTCGACGTCCCAGCCGGGCTCGATCTTCAGCTTGATCCGGACGTAGCCCTCGGCGATGTAGCCCTCCACCGCGTCGAGGAGCTCGGGGATCGAGTCCATGATGCCGACGGAGACGCCGCACGGAACCCGGTCCCGCGCCGCACCGAGGTAGGAGCCGAAGGACTCGCCGGCGATGCGGAGTTGGGCGTCGAGCACGGCTGTCTCCAGGGCGGACTTCGCCATGTGGTGGCCCGTGAAGGGTTCCAGGATCCGTCCCACCGCGTTCGCGTCCACGCCGTCCTTCGGCAGGGCGGGGACGAGGAACCTGCGCAGGACGTCCTGGGCGCCGTCCACGTACTCCGAGCAGTAACGGGGCTCGGACATGGCCGCGCACTCGGCCCAGCCCTCGCCGTCGGAGGTGGCGACGCGGACCAGCAGCACGTCGCGGCTCGTCTCCACGCCGAAGGAGGTACGGAACGGGGCGACGAGCGGCATCGCGATACGGCGCAGTTCGACGCCGGAGATCTTCGTCTTCATGAGGGGGCTCCTTCGTGGGGTTCAGGAAAGGGGTGTGGTGCGCCGTACCACGTAGCTGCGGCGTTCGTGGAGACCGACGACGCGGGCGCCTTCGGCGAGCAGACCGCCCAGGGTCTGTCGCAGAGCCAGCCGCCAGGCACGCGCGGCGCCTGGATCGGTGCGGCGCAGGGCCTCGATGTCGTCGGGGATGTCGATGAGCACGGTCTCGGCGTCGGTCGTCCCCGTCACCGGCCGGCCTGCGTGATCGCGCAGCCCGCGGACCGCTCCGGCGGGCAGCTCGAACGACTCGGGCGGGGGAGGGGCCGTGAGGTCCCAGGCGGTGAGGACGCGGTCGGACTCGTCGCCGCCGTTGATGGCGTCGTCCATCGCGCCGTAGAACGACACGAGGTAGTCCTCGGGACGGGCACCGAGTTTCACCAGGTTGAAGTAGGCGTTACGGCGGATGAGGGGGTCGTACGTCCAGGTGATGCGCTTGAGTTCGCGGGCGAGCGCCCACTGGCGCTGGTGCAGCTTGAGGGCCAGGCCCACGCCTCGTCCCATGACCGCGCCGGTGATGTGCGAGTGGAGGCTGGTGCCGACGGGTTCACCGAAGAAGGCGACGGACGCCCCGACCAGCCGGTCGTCCTCGTATGCTCCGGCCACGTAGTTGCCGGCCTGGGCTAGTGCCCGCATGATCTCGGCGGTGATGGGCCCGTTGCCGGGTTCGGTCCCCCAGATGCCGGCGTAGAGGAGGCTGACGGTGTCGAAGTCCTCCATGGTGTGGAGTTCACGGACGACGGGTGCGTTCATCGCAGCGCTCCGACGAGATCGGCCAGGAGCCGGGCGCGGGCCGGCATGGCGGCGGTGACGACGTGTTCGTGGTCGGCGTGGGCGCCGTCGCCCACCGCTCCCAGGCCGTCGAGGGTGGGGCATCCGGCGCCGGCCGTGTAGTTGCCGTCGGAGGCTCCGCCGACAGCCGCCTGCCGCAGCGGGCCGAGACCCAGCCGTTCGGCCCGTTCGGCGGCCAGGGCGAACAGCTTCCGCGAAACGTCCGGGGCGAGGGGCGGCCGGTTGGGGCCGCCGTCGACCCGCAGGCGCGCGCCGGGAATCCGGGGCACCAGTTCCCTGATGAGCTGGTCCACCGCATCCTGCGCCGCGGCGGTGGGCACGCGGACGTCCACGTTCAACTCGGCCTGTGCGGGCACGGTGTTGTTCGATGTGCCGGCCGACATCAGGGTGGGCGTGACCGTCGTTCCCGGGCCGGTGGACGCGGTGACGGCGTCGGCGATGGCCTGCAGGGCGAGGAGCTGGTGGGCCAGTTCGGTGGCCGCGTTGACGCCCTTCTCCGGTTCCAGACCGGAGTGGGCGGCCCGTCCCTGCACGGTGACGTCGTAGAGGGACACGCCCTTGCGGCTGGTCTTGAGGGCTCCGCCGGGCGCCGAGGGCTCCGGCACGAGAGTGGCCGAGCAGCCGCGGGCGATGTCCTCGATGAGCGCACGGGACGTGGCCGAGCCCGTCTCCTCGTCACCGGTGACGAGAACGCACACACCGTCGAGAGAGGACAGCGAGGTGAGGGCGTGGAACATCTGGACCAGCCCGGCCTTCATGTCGAAGACACCCGGACCGCGGGCGATGCCGTCCTTGACCGACCAGGGGTGGGTGGCGAGGGAGCCGACCGGCCACACGGTGTCGTGATGGCCCAGCAGCAGGACGCGGGGCGTGCCGAACGTCCACTGGACGTGGGTGACGCCATCGATGTCCAGCAGGCGGGGCCGGGCGCCGAGCAGCCGGCTGCCCTGCCCGGCGACCACCTGGGCGCTGCGGGCCACGGCCGCGTGGTCGGCGGAGAAGGATTCGCAGCTCACGAGTTCTTCGAGGTCTGCGAGCATGGGATCAAGGACCGCCTGGTCCGCCGGCGCGGAGAGGTGTTCGTGGTCGTGCTGCACGAGTGTGTCCTCCAGGGTGGGATGACCGCCACGCTAGGCACGCCGTCGCCCGGCGAGTTGGTGGCCTGGTGACAACATGAGCGGCTGGTTCGTGCGAGGAACCCAATACGCGGGTACGACGGTGCCCGGCGGGTCTTCCGACCCGCCGGGCACGCGCCCGGTGCTGACGGGCGCCCGTCAGCCCATGTGCTCGCTCATGAGGCGTCGCGTGTTCCCGCCCAGGATCTTCAGGATGTCCTCCTCCGGCAGGCCCCGGCCGGCCAGCGCCTCGGTGACCAGCGGCAGGCCGGCCGGGCCCTCCAGGGCGGGAAACTCGAACATGGGGTCCTCGTCGTCGAGGTTCTCGCAGCAGGGCGGGGTCACGTCCACCATGACCTCGCGGACGAAGTCCGACCCGAGGCCGACGTGGTCGACCCCGGCCACGGAGACGATGTGCTCGATGTGGTCGACGACGCGGTCGACGCTCACCTTCGCCTGGTCGTCGGTGAGGAAGTCGGGTACGAAGTTCACGCAGACCACGCCACCTGTGCCGGCGACCCCGCGGATCTGGTCGTCGGTGAGGTTGCGGTGGTGGTCGCGCAGGGCGCGGGCGCAGGAGTGGGTGGCGATGAGCGGCCGGGTGGCGAGTTCCAGGACGTGCGCGACGCCGCTCGCTCCCAGGTGGGAGACGTCGAAGAGGATGCCCAGGCGTTCCATCTCGCGCAGCGCCTCGACACCGGGAGCGGTCAGCCGACTGCCGGTGGCGTCCTCCCGGCTGCCGTCGGCGAGCGGGGTGCGGCCCCAGTGGGCGATGGACGCGATCCGCACCCCGAGCCGGAACAGCGTGGAGAACAGTTCGACGGAGGCGTCGACGCCGGGCGCGCTCTCCAGGGCGAGGACGAGAGCGATCCTGTCCTCGGCGAGCGCGGCGTCGATCTCGCCGCCGTCGCGGCACAGGGCGACCTGGTCGGCGTTGGCCTCGGCGAGGACGTGCGCGCACTCGATCATGCGGAGGGTCTGCCGGAGCGCGCCTTCCGGCCGGTACTGGTCGTCGATGAAGACGGGGAGGACCTGGATGTCGATGCCGCCCTCGCGCAGTTGCGGCAGCCAGCGTTCCCGGAAGAAGCCGCCCCACCGCTTCGGGGGGCGGGCGGCGACGGCCATGAGGAGGTCGTTGTGTGCGTCGGCGACGACGGCACGGCGATGCAGGTCCAAGGACACGACAGAGGCCTTTCGCGGGGAAGGGGGTGGGTGTGGCGGCGGCCCGGCGGCCGTCTGGCCATTGGGCCGGACGGTCAGGCGTGGGTGAGACGCGGCACCGCGTCCAGCAGGGTGCGCGTGTACTCGTGCCGGGGCGTGCTGATCACGTATTCGACCGGGCCGAACTCCACCAGCCGTCCGTGGCGCATGACGGCGACGGTGTCGCACACGTAGCGCACGACGGCGAGGTTGTGCGAGATGAACAGCATGGTCAGGCCGAGTTCGGTGCGCAGCTCGCGGATGAGGTTGAGCACGGAGCCCTGCACGGAGACGTCCAGCGCGGAGGTGATCTCGTCGGCGATGAGCACGTCGGGGCGCGCGGCGAGCGCGCGGGCGATGGCGACGCGCTGACGCTGGCCGCCGGAGAGCTCGCGGGGGTACTTGGACGCGTACGTCGCCGGCAGCGACACCAGGTCCAGGAGCCGGTCGACCTCGGCCGGCCGCTGGGCGCGCGGTACCCGGGTGCCCTCGGCGACGGCGTCACCGATGCTCATGCGCGGGTTGAGCGAGGAGTACGGATCCTGGAACACCATCTGGACGCGGCCGCGTTCGACGCCGGAGACCGTGCCCTCGTAGGGCGTCAGCCCGGCCACGGCGCGGGCGACGGTGGACTTGCCCGAGCCGGATTCCCCGACGAGCCCGCAGACCGACCCCTCGGGCACCTGAAGGCTGACGCCGTCCACAGCGGTGAAGGAACCGAAGCGGACGGTGAGATCGCTGATGTTCATCATGCCTCCCAGCACGCCACCGCGTGCCCGTGGACGGTGGTGGCGAGTTCGGGGCGGGTCGCCCGGCAGCGGATGGTGGCGAGCGGGCAGCGGTCGGCGAACGCGCATCCGGCGCCCACGTCCGCCGGTGAGGGCTGCCGGCCGGGGATGGTGGTCAGTGGCCGGGACCGGTCGGTGTCCATGTCCGGCAGCGAGCCGATCAGCGCCCGCGTGTAGGGATGCCGTGCGGTGTGCAGGGCGCCGGCGTCGAGTTCCTCGACGATGCGGCCGGCGTACATCACGGCGATCCGGTCGCACAGTTCGCTGACGACGGCGATGTCGTGGGAGATGAACAGGGCGCCGGCCTGTGTGTCGTCGACGACCTCGCGCAGCACCTTGATGACTTCGCGCTGGACGGTGACGTCCAGGGCGGTGGTCGGTTCGTCGGCGATGATCAGCCGGGGCGTGCCCATGAGGCCCATGGCGATGACGGCGCGCTGACGCATGCCGCCGGACAGCTCGTGCGGATACTGGCGGACGACCTGAGCGGGCTCCTTGATGCGGACGCGGTCCAGTCGTTCCACCGCGCGGGCCCGGGCCTCGGTACGGGTGGCCCCGTCGTGCAGCGTGGCCACCTCGGCGAGCTGACCCCCCACCCGCAAGGCGGGGTTGAGGGAGGAGGTGGGGTCCTGGAAGACCATCGCCAGCGACGAGCCGAGCATCTTGCGGCGCTCGGCGTCGGTGAGGCCGTCCAGGTCCACCCCGCACAGCAGGGTCCGGGCGCTGCCGGCCAGGCCCGGATAGGGCACGATCCGGCCGATGGCGGCAGCCGTCATGCTTTTGCCGCTGCCCGATTCGCCGACCAGGCCGACGATCTCGCCCGGGTGCACGGTCAGTGAGACCTGGCGGACGGGGGTGACGCCGCCGGGGAAGGAGACGGTCAGGTCGCGGACTTCGAGGACCGTGTCCCGCTCGGGGATGCCCTGGACCCGGGTCACAGCGGGATCGACGGGTTCGCCGACCGGGTCGCCGCCGGTGGCGGCGGCCTTGGCGAAGGTGTCGCCCAGCAGCATGAACCCGAGACCGGCGAGGGCGACCGCCGAGGCCGGCGCGACGACGACGGACGGGGTGACGTAGACGTGTCCGAAGGCTTCGTTCAGCAGCCGTCCCCAGTCGTAGGACGGTGCCTGCACGCCCATGCCGAGGAAGGACATCGCCGACAGGCCCAGCAGGGCGGCGCCCATGGACTGCGCGGTGTTGAGGATGAGCGGTTCGGCGATGTTGGGCAGCAGGTGCCGGGTCAGGATCCGCCGGCGGGGGACCTGCAGCATGCGGGCGGCCGCGATGTAGTCGGAGCCCGCGATGGACGCGGTCAGGGTGTGTGTCAGGCGGGCGAAGGTGGGTGCGAGCGCCACCCCGATGCCGAGGACGGCACCTTGCGCGCCGAGCCCCGCGACGACCGCGGTGAACATCGCCAGCAGCAGGGCGGGGAAGGCGACGAGGATGTCGACGGCCGCGACGACCAACTGCCCGGCCCTGCGCGGCAGCAGGGAGGGCAGGGCCCCGAGCAGGACTCCGCAGACGGTGCCGATCAGGGTCGCGAGGAAGGCGAGGCCGAGGGTGAGCCGGGTGGCGACCAGGGTGCGGGCGAGCAGGTCGCGGCCGAGGGCGTCGGTGCCGAGCAGATGGGCTCCGGACGCTCCCTGGTTGATCTGCGCGGGGTCGATGCGGGCGGCGGCTTCGCCCCAGATCGGCGGGCCGACGAGCGCGAGCAGCACCATGAGGGCGACCAGGCCGGTGCCGATCAGGCCGGTGGGGTTTCTGAGCAGGCGGCGCATCAGCCCTCCTGGCGGGTCGGGGCGGTCAGGGAGGACTTGGGGTCGAGGAGTGCGAGCAGGACGTCGATGAGGAAGTTGATGAAGAGGACGAGCGCGCCGTAGACCAGGATCATGGCCTGGGCGACGGGGTAGTCCTTCTGCGTGATGGCCTCGACCGTTCGCTGCCCCAGTCCCGGCCAGGCGAAGACGTTCTCCACGAGCACACTGCCGGTGATCAGGCCGCCGAGCAGCAGACCGCCCATGGTGAGGGTCGCGGTGAGGGTGTTGGGCAGCAGGTGCACCGCGTACAGACGCCGGGCGGGCAGCCGTTTGGCGTGGGCCAGGCGCATGTAGTCGGTGTCCAGTTCGCGCAGGGTCTCGACCCGGGCCAGCCGGGCGATCATGGCGGCGGGGGCGATCGCCAGGGCCGTGGCGGGCAGGACGTAGGAGGCCGGGCCGGTCAGACCGGCCGGCGGGAGCAGACCCAGGCCCAGCGCGAACACGAGGAGCAGGGCGAGACCGTAGAGGTATTCGGGGATGGCGACGGCGGTCCCGGTGAGCATCGTGAAAGCCGTCTCGGTCCTGCGCCGGCGCCCCTGGTGGGTGCGGACGGCCGACCACATGCCCAGGGGGATCGCCGCGGCGAGCGCGACGAGGGTGGCGAGCACCGCGAGCGCCAGGGTGTTCGGCAGGCCCTGGGCGATGATGTCGCTCACCGGCTGGGAGGAGAAGAAGGAGGTGCCCAGATCGCCGCTGAACACATGCTGGACGTAGTGACCGAACTGGACCGGCAGCGAGTCGTTCAGGCCGAGTTCCGCGCGGCGGGCGTCGACCAGCGCCTTCGGCGCGGTGGGGCCGAGCATCTGCCGCAGCGGGTCGCCGGGGATCAGGTGGATCATCGCGAACGACGCCACCATCAGGACGGCGAGTGAGACGGCCAGCCGCAGCAGATGACGGGCGAGGAACGAGGGGGTCAGCCGGCGGGCCCGCCGTCGCGGAGGGGTGGCCTGCGTGGCCGGTTCGTGCAGGGTGGTCATGACTCGGCTCCCGTCATCCGGATCGACGTCGGGTCGAACAGCCCCGCCGTGATGCGGAAGGTGGCGTCGTGAGCGGCGGTGGTGAGGGTCTTGTCGACGACGGGGACGAGATCGCCGCTGTCGAACAGGGCGCTCTCCGAGCGCGCCCACTTCGCGCAGCCCTCGGCGCCCGGGAGTCTGCTCGCCGCGGCGGTGAGCTTGTCGTACCTCTTGTTGGTGAGGTGGGCGAAGTTGCCGCCGTCGGGGGTGAACGGACCGGAGAGCGCACCGAGCAACTGGGTGGGAAGGGTGACGCCGAGCGGCGCCCAGTCGACGTCCCAGTCCTGGGTGACCGCCTCGACCTCGCCGTAGGCGGCGTCCGAGAGAGCGCGAAGCCGGACGTCGACGCCGACCTTCTTCCATGTGTCGGCCAGGTACTCGGCCGCGGCCGCCATGGTCTCCCCGGCAGAGGTGCCGTAGATCATCCGGATGGTGAGTTTCCGGCCGTCCTTGCGGCGGGGGCCGTTGCCGGAGCGGTGCCACCCGGCCGCGTCGAGTGCCGTCTCGGCCGCGTGCGGATCGAAGGCCGGCAGGTGCCCGGAGACGGTGTCACCGGGACACGGGCGGGGCTGCATGACCAGTCCGGTGGGCCGCCGGCCGGTTCCGGCGGTGGCGATCTCGCCCAGGTCGTGCAGGTCGACCGCCTGGAGCAGGGCCTTGCGTACGGCGGGGTCGTGACCGGGGTGTCCCTGGCCCTGGTGGAAGAAGAACTCCTGCGTGCCGTTGGGCTCGTCGGTGGTGGTGATGCCGGGGACGTCGGTCACCCGGGCGCGGTCCGGGCCGGCGAACTGGGCGGCGTTGAGCTGGTGGGAGAGCATCAGGTTGGCCGCGGTCGACTCGCTGCCGACGACCTTCAGGACGACCGAACCGGGCATGTCAGGGTCGGATCCGGTGGCTCCTCCGGGGCCCCAGGTGTATCCCTCTCGCCGGGTGAAGGTGTAGCTCTGGTTCGGTCGGGCCGAGGTCAGCCGGAAGGGGCCCGATCCGGACGTCCCGCTCTTGAGCAGGGAGCGGTCCTTCAGTCCGGCGCCGCAGACCATGAACAGGTAGCGGGTGCTCTGCAGGATGAACGCGAACGGCTTGGGCGTCGACAGGGTCACGGTGCCGGCGGTGTCGTCCGCCTTCGCGGTCAGGCCCTCGGGGACCACGACGCCGTACGCCGGTGACTTGGTCGCGGGATCGGTGATGTGGGCGACGTTGGCGGCGATCGTGTCGGCGGTGACGGGGCTGCCGTCCGCGCAGGTGACGCCCCGGCGCAGGGTGAAGGTGACCGAGGAGGGCCTGACCACCCACTTGTCGGCCAGACCGGAGACGACACGGCCGTCGGGGCCGACGTTCACCAGGGTGTCGTACGCCAGCGACAGCGCGGTGTAGGTGGTGGTGTTCTGCACCAGGGCAGGGTCGAGCAGTCCGGGATCGCTCTTGATCGCGAAGCTGAAGGCGTCACCACCGGCCGAGCCGGCCTGGCCGCCGCCGCATCCGGCGGCCAGCAGCGACGCCGCGAGACAGGCGGCAACCGCTCGGGCTTTCTTCATAGAGGGCTCCTTGGGGCGAAAAGGTTGCCCCACATTCGCGACTGCCGGCCGAAAATGGTTGAGCCGGGGCGACAAAGCCCGGAGGGGCGTTTCGGTCCTTCGTCCCAACCCAGGGCGCTGGGCGGATGCCGCCGGACGGATCGGCGCGGTGGTCGGGGACGCCGACACCCCGGACCGCGGTCGCGGTCCGGGGCAGGCAGGGTTGCGGCTCATGACGCGCTCGACGGTCAGGACCGCAGGTGGTCGACGACGGCGCGGGCGGCCTGACCGATGGCGCGGTCGGCGCGGGGCTGCCGCTCGGCGGGGGAGGAGGTCCGCAGGAACACGGCCACCGCGTACCGCTTGCCATCCGGGTACTCGATGACGCCCGCCTCGTTGCGGACGCCGAAGTCCGTGCCCGTCTTGCCGGCGAGTTGCACGCCGTTCTCGGGGAAACCGGAGACGAGGCGGTGCTGCCACACCTGCCGGCTCATGATGTCCCTCACCTCGGCGCACGCCGGCGCCGGGCCGGCCTCGTCACGCCAGATGGCCGCCAGCAGCGCGGTCACCTGCCGTGGAGTGCTGGACGGACTGCGCTCGGGGTCGCCGGCTCCCAGGGCCATCAGACGCTCCGCGGGTACGTCACCCAGCTGGTCGTCGATGGAACGGCCGGGGTCGAGCCCCAGTTCACGGCGGATGTCGTCGTCCAGGGCACGGCAGGAGGACACACCGAAACCGTCGAACCCCAGCCCGTCCAGGGTCTTGCGCACTTGGTCGAGACCGACGACGTCCAGGAGCAGGTCGGTCGCGGCGTTGTCGCTGATCGTCATCATCATGAACGCCAGGTCCCGGGCGCTCATCCCGACGTCGTGGGTGCATCCGTCGGTGCCGCTGCCACCGGCCCGGTAGGCGGCCGTCACCCTGTGCCGTGCGGCGCGGTCGAGGTGTCCGTCGGCCGCCTGGCGGGCGTACTCCAGGCAGATGGGAATCTTGAACACCGAGGCGAGGACGACCCGGGAGTCGGCGCGATGACCGAACTCCTCACCGGTGTCGAGGTCGCGGGCGTGCACGAAGCCGTCGACCCCGGCTTGCCCGAAGAGGGACGTGAGCAGGGTGCGGACCTCTTCCTCGGCGGTCTGACGGGCGGCCGTGGGCATGTCGTCTCCTCACAAGGTGGTGTCGGGGCGGTCACTGCGCAGATGGTCGACAGCGGTCCGGGCCGCGCGCCCGATCGCGGCGTCGGCGGCGGGGTTACGGCCGGTCAGCTCGGGGAGGCGCAGGAAGACCGCGACGGCGTAGCGGCCCCCGTCGGGGTACTCGGCGACGCCGGCCTCGTTGAGGACTCCCCACAGCGCGCCGTTCTTCGCCGCGACCTTCACGTCGGCGTCGAAGCCCGCGACGAGGCGGTGCGTGGACAACTGCCGGCCCATCAGTTCGCGGACCTCCGCACAGGCCTCCGCCGGTCCGGCCCGGTCACACCAGGTCGCGGCGAGCAGGGAGGTGATCTCGCGCGGCGTGCTGGAGGGGGAGCGGGCGGGGTCGAGCATCGCGAGGCCGCGGATCTGTTCCTCGCCGGCCTTCTCCAGCTGGGCGTCGATGTCGCCCTCCGGGTCGATGCCCAGCTCCTCCCAGACCGGATCCCACAGGTCGCGGTAGCGACCCACCGGAAGGCGCGGGCAGCCGAGTTCGGTGGCGACGGCGCGGACGCGGTCGGCGCCGAGAAGCTCCATGAGTTTGTCGGTGGCGGCGTTGTCGCTCATGGACAGCATGAAGAAGGCGAGGTCGCGGGTGCTCATCGTGACGTCGTGCAGACAGCTGTCCGTGCCGATGCCGCCGCCTTCGCGGTTGGCGGCGGTGATGGTGTGCCGGGCCGCCCGGTCGAGCTGACCTGCCGCCGCCTGGCGGGCGTAGGCGAGCGCGATCGGGATCTTGCGGATCGACGCCACGATGACGGGATCGTCGGCCCGGAAGGCCACCTCGCGGCCGGTGTCGATGTCACGTGCGTGGAGGAAGCCCTCGACGCCCGCTTCATCGAAGGTCGCCTGGAGGGCGGCTGTCGGCTCGTCGTGGGCGGGGAGTGGTTCCATGGAACTCCGATCGTGGGTCCTCAACGGACTCTGGGGGTGGCACGGCCGCTGTAGTGCAGGTAGGAACGGCCGTCGGCACGGTTTTCGAACACCACGGCGTCCCACATCGCCGCACTGTCGGAACGGCCGACGAACGTGGTGGCGTCCACGGGGGTCAGCTCCAGCGTTCGCGACTGTGCCAGTCCGACGAGGATGCCGGTGGGTTCCGTGCGCAGCGTCAGCCGGCCCTCGTGCGAGGTCACGTGGATGCGGCTGCCCGCACGCTCGTATACGCCGGTGAAGGACTCGACGTCCGTCTCGACCGGCGCGGTGGGCGGCGCGAGCGGCTCCGGCACCCGCACGCCGTGCAGTTCGCGCAGCAGTTCGCCGACCACGCGGTGCTGGAACCCGACGCTGTCACCGCCGTTGACCAGCACGGTGATGACGGTCTCCAGGCCGGGCAGCACCACAGGGCGGCGTGCTGGCCGATGGTGTCCCCGGTGTGGGAGACGACCTCGTGCCCGTCCCAGTCGTCCAGGCTCCAGCCGATGCCCCACTGCCGCCCACCGGCGTAGGGGTTGGGCAGGTCGACCTGCGGCTTCCGCATCGCCGAGGGGTCGGCGAGAAGGACACCGGGCGTGAGGTGGGCGCGGCCGAACGCGACCACGTCGGCGGCCCGGGCGCAGATCAGTCCGGCGGGGCCGATGGACCGGGGGAGCCCCCATGACGGCACCACGGCACCCTGCTCGTCGTGGCCGACGGCGGCACTGAAGCGGAGCACGTCCTCGGGCAGTGTCCAGGTGTGTGTCAGCCCCAGGCGTGCGCAGACCTGCTCGCGCACGGACCGGTCCCACGTCCCGCCGGTGAGCTCTTCGACCATCCGGCCCGCGATGACGAAGCCCGAGTTGCAGTAGGAGTGCGAGTCTCCGACCGGGAATGTCTGTTCGAGGCCCGCGCACGCTTCGACGTACCGCTGAAGGCACTCGTCGCCGCGGCCGGTGTCCAGGAACAGGTCGCCGTCGATGCCCGACGTGTGGGTGAGCAGATGGCGCGGCGTGATGGCGGCGGTCGCCTCGGCCTCCCGCACCCGGAACCCGGGCAGTACCTCGACGACGGGGGTGTCGAGGGTGAGGCGCCCCTGTTCGGCCAGCAGCATCATCTGGGTCGCGGTCCACACCTTGGTGATCGACCCGATCTGGAACAGCGAGTCGGTGAGCACGGGGGCACCCGTCGCGTTGTTCAGGACACCGGTGGCGCAGGCGTGTGTCTCACCGCCGTACGAGAACGCCAGGCTCGCGCCCGGGACCTTCGACTCGGCGGCCAGCGCCGCGAGGCGGTTCGCCCAGTGCTCGGTTTCGGCCTTCACACACGCCTCCGGATGGCTCGGTCCACTTGCCCGCAGCGTAGGCACGCAGGACCCCCGAATGCTTGGTTCCAGGATACGAACGCGCAGGTGACGGCTTGGACGCTCGGACGACTCGAACGTGCGGCGCGGTTTCTAGGGTGACGTGACCCCGCAGCGAAATGGAGACCGAAATGCCGCTGATCGACCGTGACGACTCCGCACTCGTGATCATCGATGTACAGAGCGACTTCTACCCGCCACGTCGGCTCGACGTGGACCGGCAGCGGTTCGACGACATGGTGCGGCGCATCGTCTGGATCACCTCGGTGGCCGACCGCCTGGACATTCCCGTCGTGGTGACCGAGGAGGCTCCCGAGGACAGCGGCCACACCGTGCCGCAGATCCGCGAGGCGCTGCCGGCCAAGGCGGTCACCTTGCCCAAGAACGCCTTCTCCGTGTGGGACAACCCCGGCATCGCCGCCGCCGTCGAGGCCACCGGCCGCACCACCATGGTCCTGGTCGGCATCGAGACCGACATCTGCGTCGCCCACTCGGCGATCCAGCTGCACCACGCCGGCAAGCGGGTGGTGGTGGTGGACGACGCCGCGTACTCGCCGGGCCGGGCACACGAGCGGGGCCTGCGGCGCCTGGCCGGCCGGGGCATCGAGACGCTGTCCACCAAGGAGCTGTTCTACGACTGGGTGCGCACCGTCGAGGCCGCGGACGCCTTCCACGACACGCACCGCGACCTGCCGCTCCCGCCGGGCGTACGGCTGTGAACGTGTCCGCCGGCTGAAACCCACGGGCCGGTCCGCGCCGGCCGACCGGTCTCAGCCCGCCGTGGGGTCCGTGCCCCTGGGACGGACCCCGCTGCCGTCGGCCATGCCCATCAGGCGCAGCTGCACCATCGTGGCGAACCTGGCGGACGGGTCCTGCAAATCGATCTGCCCCACCTCGGAGACCCGGCGGATCCGGTAGCGGAAGGTGTTGGGGTGGACGAACACGCTCGCCGAGGCGGCGATCACATCGCCGAAGGCGTCCAGCCAGGCCCGAAGCGTCTCCATGAGGTGCGCGTTGTGCTGGGCGTCGTAGGCCGCCAGCCGCGCGAGCGGGCCGGAGAGTTCGTCGCGGTTGGCGATCGCCAGGTCACGCATCTCCAGCAGCAGGGCGTCGACGTACACGTCGGAGATCGAGGCGACGCGCTGAGAGCTCTGCCCGCTGAACAGCACCCTGAGCGCGCGGTCCGCGTTGGCGCGTGAACGCGGCAGCGCGGCCGGTTCCTGAGCGATCGACCCGATCCCGATGAGGGCGCTCGTCCGCTCACCGGTGCGTTGGAGGAAGTTCGACGCCACCTGAGCCGCGCGTTCGCGGGCGTGGACCGTGTCGTCCGCCACGGGGAACAGCGCGTAGGCCACGTCGCCCAGCAGGGCCACGGCGGAACGTGGCTGCACAGCGGTGAGATGGACGGCGAGTGCGCCGGCCAGGCGCTGCCGCTCAGCGGTGACGTGGGCGTGGTCCTCGTCCTGGTCCGGCGCCAGGCCCATGGCCATGACCAGAGTGGGTTCGTCGACGAGTCCCAGGCGGCCGAGTGCCTCCACGGCCCCCGCGCCTCCTTCCAGCACGGTCGTCACGAGATCGGCCCGCAGCCGGTTCTCCGCATCGGTACCCGCCCGGAAGCGCAGCATGTGCAGGGCGACGAGCTTGGCCGCCTCCAGGAACGCCTGTTCCCGCTCCGGGGTGAGCGGCCTGCGGAGCGCGGCCCAGACGGAACCGAGGAACTCGTCCCCGGCACGCACGGCGACGGCGACCCTCGGCAGCGCCACCGCGTCGCCGACCGTCGGCGCCGGTACGTGCACCAGACCGTCACTGCGGTACAGCTCCCGGAAGACGCCGTGTTCCTCATGGATGCGCAGGTAGCGGTCCGGCACCTGCCGGGCCAGGATGCTCTCCACGCGCGCGGAATCGGCTTCGTCCTGGCGGCCGGAGAAGGCGAGGACCTTGGAACGACGGTCCTCGATGGTGACGGGCGCGTCCAGCAGGGTGGCGATCGCGTTCGCCAGGGCGAACAGATCACCGGACGGCACCCCGCCGAGGGTGTGGGCTTCGGCTTCGCCGATATCCCCTTCGGAGAGCAGCGTGCGCAGCATCGCAGCCAGTTGGGCCCACGACGCGCCGCGGGTCAGCGCCAGCAGCGCCACGCCGGTCTCGGCGACCGCGTCCCCGAGCCCGTCCGCGTCCTCCACGGGGCCCCGCACCACCAGCGCGGCGGCATCGTGCCCTTGGAGTCCGTGCAGCACGTCGGCGATGTCCTTCTCGCCGTGGACGCCGACGCCGAGCACGATCGCGTGCTGCGGGTAGTGCTGGTCATCATGCGGATCATGGATGCCGACGCCGCCGATCTCCCCCGCCCGCTCCACATCACCGTGCAGCAGGTCCAGGAGGGTGGAGCCGAGGTCGTCCAGCACCCGGCTGAGGCTCCTGGCGGGGTACGTCGACATGTGCCTGATCATCTCCGCAGGGTAGGACGGCCGAGGTCCCTGCGACTTCGTTCCTGAATACGAGCATAGGCCCGGGGGTCCGTAGGAGGGAACGAATGCTACGAGGCGGGTCCGCAGAGCCGGGACAGAGCGGCGTCCACCAGGGCATCGGTGGAATCCACCAGGGGCAGCAACGCCCCGGCCGCGCCGCTGATCAGCGGAATCTCCGTACAGGCGGCGATCACCACCCGAGCGCCCCGCTCCTTGAGGATCTCCGTGGCGGCGGCTATCCGTTCCCCGGCGTCGATCAGATCGGCGCCCGCCTTCACCGCGTGGATGGCTGGGTCGACGTACTCGTGCTGGACCCGGTCCGGGACCTGGATCACCTCGACCCCCAGGGCGTCCCTCGCCCGCTCGTAGAGACGAGCCAGACGCGTCCCCCGCGTCGCCAGGACGCCGACTCCCTCCCCACCCGGCGCCCTCCTCGCCGCGGCCTTGAGTGCGGCCCCGACCATGTCCAGCACCTCGATGCCCGTGGCCCTCGCCACCTGTTCGACGTAGGCGTGCGCGGTGTTGCACGGGACGGCGACGCAGCCGGCCCCGGCCTGCCGCAGCCAGCGGGCTCCCGCGACCAGCGCCGGAACGGGCGAGGGGCCCTGTCCCAGGAGCGCCGCGGTCCGGTCCGGAACCGCCGGATCGGCCCACATGACGACGGGCAGGTGCCCCTGATCGGAGTCCGCCGGCGTGCGCGTGACGAGTCGGCGGTAGAAGTCGGCCGTCGCCAGGGGCCCCATGCCTCCGAGGATGCCCAGCGTGGGACGAACTCGGTTGTTGTACCCGCTCACGTGCGCCTCTCACCTTCGAAAACGACGCCCCCGATCCTGGTCGTCAGACGCCCGGGCAGGGTTGTCGGGCGGTCCAAAAGCTCCGGCCTGAACTGGGGCGCCGGTCCAGACGCGCGCCGCCCACGGCACGGGGCGGCCCGACGCGTGGACAGAGGCGACTACGAGGCACGGTCCCAGCGGTTCCTCGCCGGCCGGACCGGCTGCGTCGTCCTCACCAGGTGGGAAGGCCGGACCGAAGCCCCCCTTACCCGACCGATCGACGACCGTCGCCGGGCGATCCCAGGCCGGCCCAGAAGTCGCACTGGTGGTCGGCCGCGAACGCCGTCGACGTGCGTACGTGGTCAGGGGTGAGGGTCAGAACCGTGTGTCGCTCGGCGTGGGTGGGCGGCCATCGGGTCTCGCCGGGGAGACTGGGATCCGCCCTGCGCGCGAACGCCGCCCACCGGCGTTTCATGTCGTCGGCCAGCGCCACCTGATCCGCGGTGAGCGGGCGGTCGGCCATCGTGAAGTCGTGCAGATAGGCGAGTTCGGCGCTGTGGGCGTCGGCCATGTCTAGGCCGGGAACTTGCGCACCGTAGAGGGTGGGGGAGTTCGGGTCGTCGAACTCGTAGACATATGTGGGGACTTGACTTGCGAAGGTGCGGGCGGTGCTGAGTGTGTGGCAGGCGAACGTGGAGTCGGTGAGGAGCGCCGACAGCGCGTCGTACGGAGTGGCGTAGCCGGTCACCGGGTAGTGGTTCAGCACCTCCTGGGCCGCCTGCCCGTATGTGGTGTCGATCTGGTCGGTGTACTCCTGTGCCGTGAGGTGCGGTTGGCTGAGGGCCACGAAGAACCTGCTTTCGGCGCGGGTGCTGCCGATGAGGATCGGGACCCTGTTCCACGCGCCCGAGGCGATGGCCTGGGACGGTTGCCGGGGCACGAGGCCGTCTCCGAAGGCGGGGCCCGCCGTGGGATGTGTGCCGGCGGCCGCGATGAGGTCGGCGGCGGGCGCCGTGCGCAGACAGGCGGCGCGTGTGCCGGGGTCGGGGCAGCCCGCCGCAGCGGAGAAGGTGCTCGCCTCGTCGGCGGCCTGGGCGGCGCTGGGGGCTTGCAGCAGGTCGCACGGTCCGCTCTCCAGAATGGCGCGGGAGTACAGTCCGGCGGTGCGTGGGGAGGCGAGCATGGCGCAGATCGAGGCACTGCCGGCGGACTGGCCCCAGATGGTGATGTCGGCCGGATCGCCGCCGAAGGAGGCGATGTTGGCGCGCGTCCAGCGCAGGGCCGCGATCTGGTCCATCAGCCCGTACGACCCGGAAAGCAGCGCGTTGTCGGAGGTGAGCTCGGGGACGGCGAGGTACCCGAGTTGCCCGAGCCGGTAGTTGATGCTCACCACCACGCTGTCGGTGAGGTCGGCCATCGTACGGCCGCCGAACTGCGTGCCCGTGCCCTGGCTGTAGCCGCCGCCGTGGATCCAGAACAGGACGGGCAGCCGGTCACCCGGTGCGGCATGACGGGGGCGGTACACGTCCAGGTAGAGGCAGTCCTCGCTGACGTCGCCCGGATCCCGTAGCCCGAAGGGGGAGAACTGGAGGCAGGCCGGCGCCTGCCGGGTGGCATCCCGTGTTCCGCTCCACCGCGCGGGCCGCCGCGGGGGACGGAACCGCAGGCTGCCCACCGGGGCGGCGGCGTAGGGGACGCCCAGGAACTCCTCGGCCCGACCGTCGACCTGTCCGGCGAGCCGGCCCTGGCCGACGCTGACGACGGGCCGCGCGGACGGGGGCGACTGTGCCGGGACGGCGGCGGCCGGCCGCGAGACGAGCGTGGCCAGGACGAGTGACAGAGCCAGAACCGCCGGGGCGAGCGAACGGAATCTCTTCATTTCTCCTCCGGAAGCAGCGGAAGCGTGGCGAGGGAGGAACGGACGTGCTGGTGGGCCGCCTCTCCCCGGCGTTCCGAACCACCCGGGAGGAGACGGCGATCACGTGCGCTACGGACGCAGGCCGGCGAGGACGCTCGCGGTCCTGGCGAAGCCGACCACGCCCGTGTTCCAGTTCGGCGAGATGGGCGTGATGGACACCTTGTCGGCGCCGATCGCCTCCACGTCACCGCCCTTCTGCGGGGGGGCGGTGACCAGGTCGACGTTCACCTTCCAGGTGCCGTCACCGGCGTCGGTGTAGCCGGCCTTGAGGATCAGTTGCGGGTCCTGGGTGGTGAGGGAGGCGCCGACCGCGGTTCCCGTGCCGTCGGCGCCGACCACGGGGTAGTTGACGTTCAGGCCCACGTCCTCAGGCAGCAGCCGCCCGTTCGCCGCGTGCGCCCGCAGCCGTTCGACGAGCTTGACGGCGAAGTCGTCGGTGGGACGCATGGCGTTGAAAATCGGCCCCGGCACGGGAGCGGTGAGTCCGCCGGTGCTCAGGGCGATCGCGGGCACCCCCTGTTCCAGCGCGGCCACGGCGCCGCCGACGGTTCCCGAGTGGGTGGCGAGGGCGGCGACGTTGGGGCCGAAGTTGGTGCCGGAGATCACGAGGTCGGGCGCGCGTTCGGCGAACACCACCGCCAGGCCGAAGGAGACCGAGTCGCCGGGCGTGCCGTCCACGGCCCACACCTTGGGCTCGGGGTGCTTGACCGTGACCGTGGTGCCGCTCATCATCTTCGTCCCGGCGCCGCTCTGGTTGGTCAGCGGGGCGACGATGGTGACGTCGTAGCCCGCGTCGGTGAGCCGCTGGTAGAGCATGCGGATGCCGGGGGCGTCGTATCCGTCGTCGTCGGTGAGCATGATGTGCAGCGGGCCGGCCGGCGCCGCGCTCGCCGGCGCGGTGCCGGCCAGGACCGGTGTGCACAGCAGCAGAGCGGCGAGGGACAGGATGCGCGTGCGTCTCACAGAGGGCTCCTTCGGAGGCAGGGAACGAGGGGGAGGACGGGGACCGGCGGCCGCACGACCCCCAACATGCGCCCGCCGGAGTTCCACCGCGGGGCGCCGCGGGCCGCTGCGGGTTGCGTTGCTGCGGCTTCAGCGGGTTCAGCGGGTTCAGCGCACGCCGCGGATCGGCAGGATGGCCAGCGCGCCGAGCAGGGACAGCGCTCCGCCGACGAGGAACAGCGGCGTGTAACCGCCCAGCGCGGTCACCACGGCGGAGGCGACGAACGGGGCGATGATCTGGGGCCCGGCATTGGCGATGTTCAGCACGCCCATGTCGCGGGCGGCGTCCTCCGCCCGGGGCAGGACGAGGGTGACCACGGCGGTGTCCACCGCCATGAAGCATCCGAACGCGAGTCCGTTGAGGGCGCTGAAACAGAGCATGCCGGTCCAGGTCGGGCTGATGACGGGGATCGTCGTCACCAGGCCGGCGAGTGCGGCGGACAGGCCCACGAAGATCTTGCGCCGGTTCCAGCGGTCCGAGAGCAGCCCTCCGACGACCGTGGACAGTGCCATCGTGCCCATCGACACCGGGGTGAGGATCGCCATGGCGTCCGTCGGGGCCAGGCCGGCCGGCAGCGTGATGTGGTCCTCGAGGATATAGAGCTGGTACCCGACGACCGAGAAGTAGCCGAGCACCATCAGCGCCCGCCCGATGAAGGCCCACCGGAAGTCGTGGTGGGACAGCGCGGACAGGAAGGCGGCCAGGCGTTCGCGCCGCGGGACGTGGGGCAGCGGCGCGCTCCGGGGCACGTCCCGGCAGAAGCCGGTGAGGAGCAGGGCCGCAGCAGCCACCACCGCACCGAAGACCAGGTAACCGGCCTGGAGCCGCCCGGCGGTCTGCGAAGCGATCAGCACACCGACGGTGCCGCCGATCGGCAGCCCCAGCCCGACGAGAGCGGACGCGGTGCCCCGCCGGGCGGGCGGTATCCGATCCGGTACGACGGCGGTCACCGCGGCCTGGTAGACGTTCATCGTCGCCTGGACCAGGCACCAGCCCGTGCCGAGCAACAGGACGGTTTGCACGCTGCCGACGAACGCCAGTCCGGCGAGCGAAGCGAGCGCCCCGCCGAGAATCCACGGATTACGGCGGCCGGTGCGGTCCGACAGAGCGCCGGCGATCGGGTTGAACGCGGTGGCGAAGACGGCACTCACGCCGCCGATGACGCCCAGGACCGTGACCTTGTGCGACGGGTCGAGCTGGGCGATCTGGGTCGGCAGCAGGACCGAACCCACGCCCATGTACACGGCGAGCATCGAGGAGTTGGCGATGAGCAGGAGCAGCATCAGGCCCCGCTGACGGGGGGCTCGCGGCTGCTCGGTCGCCTTCGGCTGGATCAGTTCGTCAGTGGTCACGGTGATCACCGGACCGTGCGGGTACCGCGTGGTGCGTGCGGCTGGGGAGGGGGCAGGACATGTCGACTCCTCGAGCGCGGAGCTGAGAGATGAACCGGGTGGGAGAGCGGCGAACACCGAAGGCCGTGAGCATGCGCGAGCAGTCATCGAACGGGCGTTAGTTACACGTGTTGCTTCGCCGTACGACTTGTGTAGCACTTGTGGCGCGTTTTGAGTAGTGCCTGGGCCAGCGCCGCAACGAATCGTGACCCGCCTGCCGCGCTTGCGGGGGCCCGTTCCGGTTGCACGTGTAGCTACTCGTGGGTCGCTCTTGTGCCCGCCGTGACGGCTGTACGAGGGTTGGCCTGAAAGCGTCCCTGTGGTTCCCGTCGGCGTGGGCGCGGCGGCCCTGAGCGGTGCGCCCGGTCGACCGCAACCAGGATTTCGCGCCGGCCGCCAGGCGCCGATGCTCCCGCCCGAGTGCGCCCGCATCCACCACCTGAATGCCCCCGCATCCGCCTGGGTGCTCCCGCATCCACAGGCATGCCGTCGGCCGCCGCCCCGTAGCCGCTCCCCGCCCTTCGAAAGGTCTGCCATGTTCCCTTCGCGAGCCCCTGATCGCCCGGCGTCGCCCCCCGCTGCCACCCGCCGTAGCCCGGTACCGGCCGCCCCGCCCCGCTGGGGGCTCCTCGTCGGCTCTCTGCTGCTGACGGCGGTCGCGATGACCGGCCTCGCCCTCCTCGGTGACCGGCGGCCGGTCTTCCAAGGTGTCGACGACAGCTGGACGGCCGCCATGCACGGCTCGCCGGACGGCGCGGCGGCAGCTCTCGCCCGCGGCCTCGACGCGCTCGGCGGGCCGATGGGGGTGATCCTGCCCATCGTGGTGACCGGATGTCTCGGCATCTACGGCCGCTGGAGATCCGCCCTGTTCGTACTGACGGCCGCGCTGGGGACGAACATCGTCGTGGTCCTGCCGTTGAAGGAACTCGTCGACCGGCCCCGCCCGCCCCAGCCCTGGGTCCTGGTGACCGACGGCTCCTTCCCGTCCGGTCAGGTCTTCACCGTCACGACCCTCGTCCTGTCCTGCGGTGTGGTGCTCTTCCCGCCGCTCGCGCGGCGGTGTTGGTGGCTCTTCAGCGCCGTCCTGATCGTCGCGATGATGTGGAGCCGCACATGGCTGCACGCCCAGTGGCTCAGCGACACGCTCGCCGGTGCAGCGGCGGGAGTGGGGGTGGTCCTGGTGCAGTGGAGGGCGTTCGCCCGCCTACTGGAGGAGGAGGCCGTACGCACGGCTTCCGGTCGGCTGTGGGACTGAGACCGCCGACGCGATGTGTGGCGAAAAATTGACGATCGTTACTGAAGCGGAATACCGTGGTGGATCGGGTGCCGGTGCCGATGCCCACTGCCCCGTACCCACGCCCGACCTGGTCGCCGGCCCCCGCTGGGGCAGCGGTGCGATGCGCCGGCGAACCGATGAGCAAGGAGGACATACATGGCTGACATGCAGGACCGGACCTCCCCGGTGGTCCGGTTGCCGGGCGGCCGGCTGCGCGGGACGGCCGAGGGCGGCCTCGCGGTGTTCAAAGGTGTGCCGTACGCCGCGCCCCCTGTCGGGGAGCTGCGATGGCGCCCCGCACAGCCGAACCCCGGCTGGAGCGGTACGCGGGACGCCCTCGCGTACGGTCCGAGCGCACCCCAGATGTTCCTCGAAGGCGGCGACCCGGTCCTCGGTGGTCACGGCTCCCCGCCGTTCGACGACGACTGCCTGACGCTCAACGTGTGGACACCCGCACCCGACGACGCGCGGCGCCCGGTGCTCGTCTGGATCCACGGCGGGGGATTCGTCTCCGGCTCCGGGTCCCTGCCCATCTATGCGGGCGACACGTTCGCACGGGACGGCGATCTGGTGGTCGTCACCCTCAACTACCGTATCGGCCCCCTGGGTTACCTGTCCTTCGACGACGCGGCCGCGACCGGCGAACAGCCTGCGAACCTGTGGTTCACCGACCAACTGGCCGCGCTGCGCTGGGTGCGCGACAACATCGCCCTCTTCGGCGGTGACCCGGACAACGTCACGGTCGCCGGGCAGTCGGGCGGTGCCGTGTCGACGGCCGCCCTGGCCGGTCACCCCGAGGCGCGGAAGCTGTTCCGGCGCGTCATCCTTCAGAGTCCGCCTCTCGGGCTGCACATCCCCACGCCCGACGAGTACGGGCAACGCGTCGACGCCTTCCTGGAGTGCGCCGGTGTGAAGAGCGCCGACGAACTGCGGTGCGTGCCCTGGCCGCAGCTCGTCCAGGCCGGCGGAGGGCTCTTCGCGCGCACCACGCGCTGGGGCTACTGGCCCACGCCCTTCCTTCCTGTCCGCGACGACGTCACCCTCCTCCGGCATCCCGTGGAGACGCTCCTGCACGGGGCGGCGGCGGAGATGGACGTACTCCTCGGCTGGACCCGGGAAGAGGCCAACTTCGGCTTCGCCCTGGACCCGGGATACGCGAAGTCCACCCGGGAGCAGGTGCTGAGCCGCATCGGGGAGGCCTTCGGGGAGGACGCGGCCGGCGAGGTGTACGCCGAGTACGCGCGCACTCGGCCCGGTGCCGGGCCTGCCGACGTCCTCATGGACCTGATCACCGACGAGCTGTTCCGGGGGCCCTGTCTGGAGCTGGCGGAGGCGCGGGCCGCGCTGGGGCGCCCGGTGTGGGCGTTCCAGTTCGACTTCCCGGCGCCGGTGTACGACGGCCGGCTCGGAGCGGCCCATTGCCTGGAACTGCCCTTCGTCTTCGACAACTTCGACCGCTGGTCGCACGCCCCTCTCACCGACGGCGTCGACCCGGTGGTGGGGAAGGGGCTGGCGCAGGCCATGCACCAGGCGTGGATCGCCTTCGCCCGGACCGGTGACCCGAACCACGCCGGCCTGCCGACGTGGCAGCCGTACGGTGAGGCCGACCGCACCACCATGCGCTTCGACTCGGTCACCGTCCCGGTCCAGGACCTCGCCGGGCACGCCCGTCGCCTGCACGGCCGACGGCTTCCCGTCCCGCGGTGACCTCCGCTTCCCATGCCGGGGTGATCTCGGACGTCAACAAGTCTGCCGCACCTCTCGCATTTAGCGCGTTACACGTGTAACTTAGATGGTGTGCCGCGCGGAGGGGAGCTGCGGCAAACCGGTCCCGAGCCTCCTGACCGGCTCGGGACCGGTGTCATGCCCGCATCCACCCGCACGAACGGAACAGAGCCTCCATGACGCATGACCAGGCGGCCCGGCCGCGCACCCTTTCCGCTCCCGACGGCACCCGCTTCCGTGACCTCAACGGCAACGGGACGATGGAGCCGTACGAGGATCCGCGGCTGCCGGTGGGCGAGCGGGTCGCCGACCTGCTCGGCCGCATGACGCTGGAGGAGAAGGCCGGGCTCCTGTTCCAGACCATGATCGCGATCAACCCGGACGGGACACTCGTGGATCCCGAGCCGGGCGCGCCGGACGACGATCCGATGCGTGCCTCCACCTCCGCCATGGTGACCGGCAAGCTCATGAACCACTTCAACCTCTTCGGCGCGGCGGCCCCGCGCAGGATGGCCGAGTGGAACAACCGCCTGCAGGACCTGGCCGCGACGACGCGGCTGGGCATCCCGGTGACCGTCTCCACCGACCCGCGTCACGGCTTCGTCGACAACCCCGCGGCGAGCGCGCACACCGAGGGCTTCTCCCTGTGGCCGGAGCCGCCCGGGCTGGCCGCGATCGGGGACGAGGAACTCGTCCGCCGGCACGCCGACATCGTCCGCCGCGAGTACCTCGCCGTGGGAATCCGGCTGGCCCTGCACCCCATGGCCGATCTCGCGACCGAACCCCGGTGGGCCCGCATCCTCGGCACCTTCGGCTCGGACGCCCACGTCGCCGCCCGTATGGTCGCCGCCTACGTCCGCGGCCTCCAGGGGGAGAGCCTCGGCGCGAGCAGTGTGGCCGCCATGACCAAGCACTTCCCGGGCGCGGGCCCGCAGCTGGACGGCGAGGACGCCCACTTCCCCTACGGCCGCGAACAGGTCTACCCGGGCGGCAACTTCGACTACCACCTCATTCCCTTCGAGGCGGCGTTCGCGGCGGGGACGTCGCAGATCATGCCCTACTACGCCATGCCGGTGGGGACCGAGTACGAAGAGGTGGGCTTCGGCTTCAACAAGGCCGTCGTCACCGGCCTGTTGCGCGAGAAGTACGGCTTCGACGGCATCGTCTGCACCGACTGGGGCCTGGTCACCGACAGCCACATCCTCGGCGCCTCCTTCCCCGCCCGGGCCTGGGGCGTGGAGGAGCTGGACCGGCTCACCCGCGTGGAGAAGATCCTTGACGCCGGTGCCGATCAGCTCGGCGGTGAGGCCGCGCCCGGACTCGTCGTGGAACTGGTCCGCACCGGCCGGGTCGGCGTCGAACGGATCGACGTCTCGGTGGCCCGCCTGCTGCGTGAGAAGTTCGTCCTCGGCCTCTTCGACGACCCGTACGCCGACCCGGACGCCGCTGAACAGATCTGTGGAAGTGCCGAGTTCACCGCGGAGGGACTGAACGCCCAGAGCCGCTCGATCACGATCCTCAAGGACCGACCGGATGACGCGGCCGAGCCGCTGCTTCCTCTGAAGCCCGGCCTGCGGATCCACGTCCAGGGCGTCGACCCGGAGATCGCGGGTCGGTACGCCACCGTGGTGGACCGCCTGGAAGAGGCCGACGTCGCCCTGATCCGGATCGCCGCCCCGTACGACAGACGCACCGAGGGCTTCGAGAGCTTCTTCCGCGCCGGCCGGCTCGACTTCACCGAGGACGAGCTGCGGCCACTGCTGGCGACCGCCGCCACCGTGCCGACCGTCTTCGACATCTTCCTCGACCGGCCCGCGGTGGTCCCGGAGATCGCGCAGAACTCGGCCGCTCTCGTGGCGAACTACGGTGCGTCCGACGCCGCCCTGCTGGATGTCCTCTTCGGCCGGACGAAGGCCGAGGGACGGCTTCCCTTCGAGCTCGCCCGCACCATGGACGCCGTCACCTCCGGACACGAGGACGTGCCCAACGACTCCGGTGATCCGCTCTTCCCCTACGGCCACGGTCTGGACGTGGAGCCGCTCGGACGGTGAGCCATCGCGGTGAGGGGGCGGCCGGGACCGCGCCGGTGAGGGCGGCGCCGCCGTAGCCGAGCACGGCGAGGAGGAGGCCGAGGCGGGCGAGCCGGCGGCCGCCGAGC